>NZ_CP015199.1:600000-900000 GCF_001648155.1 Chryseobacterium glaciei
TAAAATCTTCGCCATTCAAACCAAGCATTCCGGCAATATCAGTACCGTGACCGATTCCCGTTTTAGCTAATGAACCGAAAAATTCAAGAAAAACTTCCTTCACCTCAGCAATTGATTTTTCCCTCTTAATAATCCTGATAAATGCAGACGCTGCATTCCAAGGTCCCATCGTATGCGAACTTGACGGACCTATTCCTACTTTAATAATCTCAAAAACCGATATTGATTCCATATAAATGATTCATCATTTTTTCCTAAACACAAAGATACACCATAAATCGAAAAGCAAAAGCCGGAGATGAAAAATCAACTCCGGCTTTCAAATTAAAACTATATGAACGCAATATGATTATTTTCAAGATGTCAATTGTGAATAAGTCAATTGCTTTACAGTCAATTTTTAAAATTCACTTGCGAAGCAAAATTCACTATTGACAATTCACAATTCACAATTCACCTTTCACCTTTTCAGCAAATACTTTCTTCGTGTTGAGAAAGATCAAGTCCCATATCTTCAGCTTCTTCCGAAACTCTCAACGTAATAATACTGTCTGTGATTTTATATAATAGCAATGATCCAAAAAACGCAAATATTGAAACCAAAACCAACGCCATCATATGATGTGCAAAAACTTCAAAACCGCCATGAAGAAGACTCGCATTTTCGCCATGCGCAAATATTGCCGTTAAAATCATTCCCATGATACCTCCTACCCCATGACAGGCGAAAACATCTAACGTGTCGTCGATCTTTTTTAAAGCTTTCCAATTCAACATTACATTAGAAACTATAGCCGAAATAAAACCTATGAAAAGGCTTTCTGCGATAGAGACAAAGCCACATCCGGGAGTAATTGCGACAAGTCCAACGACTGCGCCTATACAAGCTCCCAAAGCAGAAACACTTCGCCCATTGATTCTGTCAAAAAATATCCATGTCATCATTGCTGATGCGGAAGCGATTGTTGTTGTTCCAAAAGCAGTCGCAGCAGTTGCATTGGCAGCCAAAGCAGAACCTGCATTAAAACCGAACCATCCGAACCATAGCATTCCGGTGCCCAGAAGAACGAAAGGAATATTTGAAGGCTCATGATGCGGATTTTTCCTGTTACCTAAAACAATCGCTCCAGCCAAAGCGGCAAATCCGGCACTCATGTGAACGACCGTTCCGCCCGCGAAATCTTTAACTCCAAAATATTTATTTAAAAGTCCTTCCGGATGCCAAACCATATGACAAAGTGGTGCATAGATGAAAATACTGAAAAGCACCATGAATAGTAAATAGGAAATAAAACGTACTCTTTCTGCAAATGACCCCGTGATCAAAGCCGGAGTAATCACTGCAAACTTCATCTGAAACAATGCAAAAAGCACAAAAGGTATCGTAGAAGCCATCATTTTATGAGGCAAAACTCCTACACGACTGAAAAAAGGATAGCTTAACGGATTTCCGATAATGCCATAATGTACCCCATTAATTTCAAAGCCTAAAGAATCTCCAAAAGATAAAGAAAAGCCAACAACCACCCAAAGAATGGAAATTACACCCAACGCGATAAAACTTTGAAGCATTGTAGAAATTACATTTTTCTTACCAACCATTCCGCCGTAGAAAAATGATAAACCTGGAGTCATAAGCAAAACAAGACCTGCCGCCGCCAAAATCCAGGCTACATCGGCACCAACGATTTTATCTTCGCCTAAGAATTCTCCGTTATTTGGAAAATCAACGATTGGACTCCAAAATAAACCGCCTATTGCAATAAGAGCAATGGTGGTAAATGAGACAATCCATTTTAACCCTACTTTCATGAAATTTTAATTTAACCCCTTCAAAAGTAATAATTAATTTCATTAAAACATAAATTAAAATATACAACCCCTATAAATTTTACATTAAATTAAACTAAATGTAATTTTTAAAGTAAAAACACCTCATTTAACACTTTTGAAACTTCTTTATATTTCGTGGCAGGAAATAAATGCGTTCCGCCTTTAATAATATAATTCGGTTTTGAATTTTTAACAGGAAAAACAATATCCCGATCTCCCAATATCTGAATAACACTTGGGTTTTCCTCAAATTTCCATTCGGAGACTTTTTCTACCGACCATTTTAAATAATAAGGGTCTCGAACTTTGAAATATTGCAGGATTTTGGGATTTTTAGGATCAAATAACTTTCTGACCACAGAATATACATTCGCAGCCCTGTCATTAAAAAGACTCAACGGAAGAACTCTGGGAATCTTAGTAACTTCGCCCGTTCTTATAAATTTTGATTTTTCTTTATCCGATTTTATACTTCCTAAAATAACTACTTTTTCAGCCGGCTTTATTTTATTGATCTCCTGAACAATAATTCCTCCAAACGAATATCCTAAAAGACAAAAAGGCTCCGAAACATCTACCTTTTCAGCCATTCTTTCTACATAAAGAGGAAGAGATTCATTTTTTTCAGGAATCAACCAATCAATAAAAACAATTTCGCAATGCTCGGGAAACTCTAGTCTTTCAAGGACTTTAAAATCTGCACCAAGACCACTTACTACATAAACTTTCATGTTACTAAAATAAAAAAAAAGCATCAAAAAAGATGCTTTTATCCATATCATTTATATTTTATGATTAATCTTTATGGAAGGAGATGCGTGTGAGACTATCAATAGAAATAGTAGTAATATCATCCGAAGCCACCCACTCTAAAATATATCCACCGCCAGTTCCCAAAGGAGCAGGCAAGCTTATTCCATCTGCAATTGTTGTAAAATTATATACCAAAATTCCGCTTGTTTTACCGGATGGAATCACTCCACTAATTTCAGATCTGAAACCCGACAAAGGATTTCTTAATATAAACCTGATATCCTGGCTCAAAATATTGGAAGATTTAGTATAATTCACGATAAGTCTCCATTGGTGAACCTGCCCCAATACTCCGTTTTCAAGAAACTGATTTCCAGCAAAAATTCTTACATCAGAAATCAACGAATTTTCTGGCCAACTCGTTGTAGGCGCAGTGGCATACACCAATGGCAACGAATAAGTAACCTGCCGCGTTGTATTCGCAGAGACATTAGACCAATTTGGCTTTGTTCCTGCTCCGGCACCTCCTGCATTAATTTTAACGACACCTTCATTGGGTTTTGTTAATTTTGTCACGATAAGACTACTCCAACTTACCCCGTCATGATAACGTAAGCTTTTATTGGTAGTATCATAAACCATCATACCTTCAACAGGAGCCAAGATAGTTCCAGGATTAGCCAACCTTGGAATAATGACTCCGGATGTTGTTGAAACAATATCCAGAACACCTTTAGGATTGGTCGTATTAATTCCGACCTGCCCGCTCATCCTTATAAAAGAAGCAAGGACAAGAATAATAATTTTTTTTTGCATAAATGTGTATTTTGTTTTTAAATATTTTAAAACATTATACACCTGCACAGTAGTAAGTAATTACAAATATGTGAAAAATATTTCAATATTATGATTAAAACTTAACAATAATTAATTATCGTTAAATAAAAATTAATTTTAGAATTAAAATTAATTAATCCAAAAATTATAATAAATATAAAATATTAACTCAATGAAGAATTATTTAAAATCAAATTCAACAAAAAGTAAAACTCAACGAATACAAAAAAGTGAAAATTATTACAATCAATTCGAAATTTTATAAACATGAAAAGAAGTATTACTGGTAGAACCCAAAATACTGGCACTTAAAACACTTGTTCCCGAAAGTCCAAAGTAAAGTTTATCGCCCGCCTGTAAGCTATAAAGAGCACTTATTGCAGACTCGGACACCGTGAGTGCCGCAAGACCGAGATTAATACCGCTAAACTGCCGAATATCCAAAGTTGAAAATATACCTCCAGAATTTTTAATAATTCCAATACCAGGATTTCCCGTTAACAGAGAAGCCTGCAAGCCACTTCCATATCTAAAATAAAAGTTTACAGCATACACACCGGAAGATGGTACAACATAAGAATAATCAGTTTCAGAAAATAAAGTAGAAATTCCGACACCTTTATCAGACAAGGTAAAGTTAATCTGCTTCCAATTTGAAAACAAAGACAATCCAAGTAAAGTAATCCCTCCATTTTTTGCAGCAGAATATACCGAAGTATTCTTGTTAGCCACTGCCGCTGCAGCATCTACTATCATCTGTGGCTCCACTTTCGCAACTTCAAAATTCCCTTGATTTACAGCCATAATCTGATAGCCGGGAAGCGCTAAAACCTGCGGAGTTTCCCTAACTTTTAAATTGCCATTAATATCAAGCGTTGCCGTAGGCGTTGTTGTATTTATTCCGACTTGAGACCCCAATTCTAAAAAAGAGGCAAAAGCGAAAATAATAATTAATTTTTTCATAACAGTGTATTTCGTTTTTAATTAAAACATGATACACCTTCATAAGTATAAGTAATTTCAAATGTATAAAAAGCATTAAATAAATCAAACCAAAATGAACTATAATTAATTACCCGTAATTAAAACTCAAAACAAATTAAATTTTAATGAAAAATAACAACAATTACACTCAAAACAATGTAAAATATCAATTCAACAACAACATATTTAAAATTCAATTTAAAACAAAAAAAATGAGCGATTAAAAAATCACTCATTCATTTATCTATAAAACTGTATGCCTTATTTCTTTTTTACAGGAACTCTGTTGTCGTTATCCAATTTCTCTGTAGAAACTTTGAATTGAATATCCATTTCGTCTTTAATGAAATAATCTTTCAATGAAGACTGATAGAATACTTTGAAATCTCTTCTGTTTAGAGAAAATTTAGCAGATTCTACCACTACCGTAAACTGAGTAACATATACGTTTGCAGGGAAAGTAATTGTTTTTCTAACTCCTTTTATCGTAATATCACCGTAAACCGTTGAATTGTACTGACTGTTTGCCAGAGGAATAATTTTAGTTAAATGAAATTTCGCGATCGGGAATTTTTTAACTTCGAAAAAATTCGTGCTTTTAAGATCATTTGTCAACTTGATCATGTCTTCATCTGAAACATCACCAGCCATTAAACTCCTCATATCTATCACAAATTCTCCGTCTACTAAGACCGTTTTATCAAAGTTGAATTTTCCACTTTTTAATTTTACCGTTCCGGAATGCGATGAAGCCTCAGTTTTTACAACTTTATACCCCCACCATCTGACCTCAGACGAAGTGACCTTTGATACCTTATCAAATTTCCTTTGAGCAAAAACAAATGATATGCTCGCACACATCATCGCAAACAATAGTAATCTTTTCATTCTTTTTTATTTACAATTCAACAAAAATAAAAAAAAGTGTAGAACTTCTACACTTTTAACAATCTTTTTTTGATTAAATTATTTAGCAGTCACTTTTACAAGCATATCTATTTCATCTTTCACAAAAACATCCTGCATTGTAGACTTGTAAGAAATGTCGAATTTCTGTCTGTCGAAAGAGAATTTATTAGACACTAAACTTACAACTCCTTTGCTGTAAGAAATTTTTGCAGGGAAAGAAACTTCGTTTGTTTTTCCTTTAACGGTAAGATTTCCTGTAACCAAAGAGCTATAGATCTTATCGTTGTTTTTCTTTACAGAAGTGATTTTGAAACTAGCTGTAGGGAATTTTTCAACTTCGAAGAAATCTCCATTCTTAAGGTGACCGTTTAATTTTCCTTGATACTCTCCAGTTAAATCAGTTGAAGAGATAGAAGTCATGTCTAAAGTGAAAGAACCACCTACTAATTGGTTTCCTTTCATTACCATATCTCCAGATTTTACTTTTACAGTACCATCATGAGAGCTAGCCTCAGATTTAGCAACTTTATAACCCCACCAGTGAACGTCAGATGCTACTACTTTTTTTGACTGCCCGAAAGCTAAACCACCAGCTAAAACTGCTAATAAAAATATTTTTTTCATTTTGAATAAGTTATTTACCTTGTTTGTTAATGATGCAAATGTAGCCAACTTATATGATAGATTTCATTGATGTATATCAATAAAAACAATAATTTTTATGAATAATATCAGTCATAAAAAAACTCCGAATTTCTTCGGAGCTTGTTTTTATTCTTGGTAATAAGCAGTATAGAGTGCTGCACCATTTAATCCTGTCTGATTTTGTTTGATCAGATAGATCGGAATGTTTCTCAGCATATCCTCCATTTTATCACTTATTCTAAATTTCTCGTAGAATTTGTCTTTATCCATATACTTACTGATCATCTGCGGAATATCTCCTGCAATCAATAATCCTCCTGTAGCTTTTAATTTCAGCGTCAGGTTGTTTGCTTCTCTTGCTAAAAATTCAAGGAATGTATCTAAAGCTATCTTACAGATCAAAACATCATCTTCAACAGCCGCTTTGTAGATCACCTCAACAAAGTTTCCGTTAGCAAGACGTTCTGATAACCATTCCGGCTCAGGATGTCTTTTTACATCTCTTAAGAATCTATAGATATTAAATAATCCTGTCTTAGAAAGCACGTTTTCCCAACTTACAATTCCGTAAATATTATTTAAGAATTGATAGAACTCAACTTCAACATTGGTTCTTGGAGAAAATTCTGAGTGACCTCCTTCCGTTGCAAATGGTCTTAAATATTTCCCGTCAAAGAAATATCCAGCTTCACCTAGTCCGTTTCCTGGAGCAAGGATCGCTACGTTACCATTTTCAAGATGACCGCTTGTGTAGATATCATCCATATCAGAATCTTCAAGAAGCCCCATTCCGTAGGCAGAAGCCTCCAAGTCATTAAGCATATCCACTTTCTCGAATCCGAAATCTCTTGTGATCTCTTCCTGATCTAAGTTCCAGCCTAATCTTGCAGGACTACTCTTCCCATTAAGAACAGGTCCCGGGACAGCCATTCCTAAACGTTTTACATTTCCCAACTCGTTATCCTGAATAAATTTCTTCAAGATATCCGAAAAAGAAGTATATTCTTTCGTTGGGTAATCGCTCTGGATTTTCACCTCAAGACCTCCGTTACCGGAAACAAAATACCCCAAGGTTGTAGTGTCTTCACGAAGGTTTGCCCCAATGATAGAAACATTATCATTATTACTGTTCTTTACGCCTGGTAAATAAAGTGGAAATTTTGGGTTCAAAATCATAATCAGCAAATTTTATCAAATATAATAATTGTTTTGGTAAATACTATAGGGAAAGAAAAAACCTTTTCAAAAAAACGAAAAGGTTTTGGTTAATAATTGTTTATATTTAAATCTAACTACTTCCCTAATGGAATATTGTAAGAAAACCCTACTCCAATGTTCCCCACATTGTAGTCTTGGTTTGGCAAATCGCCCTTGTCTCCTACAAATACTTTCTGATACTGTACAAAGAAATTCCAGTCTTTGTTATGGTATCCGATCTCAGGTTTGATGTAAAAACCTCCGTCCGGTCTGTCAACCGTACTGTTGGAAGCCACTTTTTCATCACCCACCAAGAAACCGTAACCTAAATCTGTTCCGAAATAAAATCCGGTCTGTTTTGGGTAAATTCTGATCAAAGCACCTACAGGAATTACTCCCACATCATTATTGTTGATCCCGTTGTTATCCTTACCAAAATAATGGGTATAACCTGTTGCGATACCTAATCCAAATCCAGGAGTAATCAAGTTTTGATAAGCTACGTCTACACCAGCAGAAGCAGAAACATTATCTGCGGGAACAGCTAAACCAGCATTCGCTCCTACCTTAATCATATTATTCATTTGTGAGCTTTGAGCACTTACTACACCAACCGTTAAAATTCCGCCTAGTAAGATGACCTGTTTAAACATTTTCATAACTCTGATTTTTTAAATTTTACTAATCTGAAGGATGTAAAAATCGTGCCAAGGAAGCCTATTTTTCTCACTTTAACATTAATAAAAATCGCAAAATAATGAATATCAATTAATTAAATTAACCAAAAATTAAATACATGTTTAACTTGAGATTAAAAATAACAATATTAATAATTCTTAACCGTTATAATTTTAACCTTTTTGGTTTTCTATCATCAAAAAATAAATTGTTATATGATGCTCTCATCCTTATTAAATAATAAACATCTTCTTTGGCGCGCCGGTTTCGGAGCAGGAATCAATCAATTTGAAGATCTGAAAAATAAAGACATCAAAACTTTACTTAAAGATTTATTTAAAGAAGAAAATTTTGTTGAAGTTACATACGAAACGCCTGATGTAGAGACCATCGACTACATGACCGACAAATCTCCCGCAGAAAAGAAAAAGGAAATCCAGAGGATCAACAGAGAGCAAAACAACGAACTGAACCTGAATTTTCTCAACAAAATGATCAACAGCAACGAACAGATGAGGGAAAAAATGGCTTTCTTCTGGCACGGACATTTTGCATCGAGAGTTCAAAACCCAAAATTCAACAGACAATTATTAAATATTATTCGAAAAAATTCTTTGGGAAATTTCAAAGATCTTTTGTTTGAAGTAAGCCAAGCTCCTGCAATGTTGAATTTTCTTAATAATCAACAAAATAAAAAGGATCATCCCAACGAAAACTTTGCCCGTGAAGTAATGGAATTATTCACCATGGGACGCGGAAATTATACCGAAAAAGACATCCGGGAAGGCGCAAGAGCTTTCACAGGCTGGGGTTATGATAAAGAAGGAAATTTTGCAGAAAGAAAAAAACTTCACGACGAAGCCACAAAAACCTTCTTAGGAAAAACAGGAAATTTCACCGGAACAGATGCTTTAAATATTATTCTAGAACAAAAAGCAACGGCAAAATTTATTACTTCTAAAATCTATAAATTTTTTGTCAACGAAAATGTGGATGAAAGTATTGTTAATAAGCTAAGCGACAGTTTTTACACCTCCAATTATGACATCAAAAAATTGATGAACGATATATTTTCAAGTTCATGGTTTTATGACAAAAAAAATATCGGAAACAGAATAAAATCGCCAATAGAATTAATGGTTGGAATGATGAGAACGCTACCAATGCATGTTCAAAATCCTGAGAACCTTATCATTTATCAAAAATTATTAGGTCAGATGTTGCTCTATCCTCCCAACGTTTCGGGATGGCCAAATGGAAAATCGTGGATCGACAGTTCAACTTTGATGCTGAGACTTCAGATTCCTCAAATTTGGTCGGGTTTACGACCTTTAGAATATTCTCCAAGACAAGATGATGATATTGATATGGGAATGAAATCACGAGAAACTGCCTTAAACAAAAGCTTTAAAAACCCGAATATTACCATCGATTGGGCTCGTGTTGAAAAAGCTTTCACTAATAAAAATTGTGAAGATTATTTAATTCAAAACTCAACCTCGTTGAGCATGGATTCTGTGAAAAGTTTCTCCGACAACACGGTGAAAATGAATGTAATCAACCTAATGTCAACACCGGAATATCAGTTAATGTAAATAAAATACAAGGAATTAGGATTTAGGGCTTGGCAATTAGGCTCCAGACGTCTCTAAAAACTAAGCCCTAAATCCTAATCCCTAAAACCTAACTTTATGCTAATTAAAAGAAGAGAATTTTTAAAAATAAGTTCATTAGCAACAGCTTCATTAATGGTTCCTAATTTCCTGAAATCAATGACGCTGGATAATGCTTTGGAACGTAATCAGAAGATCTTGATTGTTCTTCAATTTACAGGTGGAAATGATGGTTTAAACACGATCATTCCTACAAAAAATGACATTTATTTTAAAGAAAGAAGCAAAATAGCAATACAGAATTCTTTACAGCTTAATGATGAAGCAGGAATCAACCCGTCTTTGTCTTATTTTAAAGAATTATTTGATAATGGAGAGCTTTCTGTTATGAATAACGTAGGTTATCCCGATCCTGATAAATCACATTTCCGAAGCATGGATATCTGGCAGTCAGCAAGTAAAAGTGATGAATTTTTGGAAACTGGCTGGCTTGGACGTTTTCTGGATGAAGAATGTTACAAATGCGACCATCCAACACAAGCTTTGGAAGTTGATGATATGCTAAGTTTAGCCTTAAAAGGTGAAAATAATAAAGCTTTTGCTTTTAAAGATCCTAAAAGGTTGTATCAAACGAGTCAGGAGAAATATTTTAAGTCGCTTTACGATCATCATCATGAAGATGAAACAGTATCTTATTTATATCAAACATTGGGGTCAACGATCAATAATGCAGACTATATTTTCGAAAAAAGTAAAGCAAAAAAGACAGATCAAACGTATCCTAATTCACAATTGGGAAAAGACTTTAAAACCGTTGCATCGTTGATAAAATCTGATATTAACACACAGGTTTATTACCTTTCCGTTGGAAGTTTTGATACACATGTTAATCAAAATGAAAGACAGCAAAAGCTTTTTGATGACATCAATGAAGCCGTAAAATCTTTCGTTGCAGATATGAAAAGTAACGGTTTATTCAATGATATTTTATTGATGACATTCTCAGAATTTGGTCGTCGCGTTGCGCAAAATGCCAGTAATGGAACAGATCACGGAACAGCCAATCAAATGTTTTTTATCGGCGGAGGATTGAAAAAGAAAGGACTTCTAAACGCACTACCCGATTTACAGAATTTGAATGAAGGTGATTTAATTTATACCGAAGATTTCAGAAAAGTATACGCTACCATTCTTAAAAACTGGCTAAAAGCAGATTCTTCTAAAGTTCTGGGCTGGAAAAATGGGGTTTATGATTTTGTTTAAGAAAAAAGAGACCGTTTTAAAAACAGTCTCTTTTCTATAATTTTTAATTACTTTTAATTTGAAGCAGGAAGCTGTTTTGGTTCAGTTCCCTGTGGTTTTTTATCCAGCTTTTCTGATATTTTCTTGACGATAAATTCAATTATCAAAGGTGCTACAATAGCAAGTACAGTTTTTAATATTCTTGATTTCATACTATTTATTTTAGAATTTGATTAATACAATTTCTAAGCCACAACATATTTATAGAAAATTTCAACTCTAATCAGGAACAATCAAATTTTCATAATTCTGGCTTCCTGATTTAAATTTTTCTTCCATTCTTAAACGTAATTTTCTAGGTTTATGCACAATCAGACAATTTCCAAATCCCAGTAAAAGTCTTTCCAATTCGTTGTTTATTTGCACACAGATCTTAAAAATAGTGCCTTCCTCATTTTCACTGATAATTTCCTGACTTTTATGCAAAGGTTTTGTTTTTACATACGGAGCGTTAGAAGAATCAACAAAAAAGACAACATTTCTGGGTTCCATCGTTGGCGAAACGGTTACTCCTACGATATCTTTAAAATATTCGTCACCATCCAGATCTTGGTCAATAAATTTAATTTTTTCATCGGTTTCAATGCTTTCCATTCTATCCAACGCCAGATTGTACATTTTTCCTTTATGGAGACAGATCAGAAACCAGCGATTATTAAATTCCTTTAATAATTGAGGATGCACAACAAAATTACTCGATTCTCTTGCGTTGAAGCTTTTATATAGAATATTTAAAACCTTTTTATTTAATATTCCTTCATACAAAACGTCAATATGCTCCAACCCTTTCAACTGCTCATTTTTATCTAAATGAATTATTGATTTTTGATTGGTTGAATGTATAGAATCCTCCAATTTTTGAATCACTCCATTCATCTCTTTGAACATTGAAAAATCTTTGAACTGCTTTAAAATCTGCACCGCATTATTCATCGCCTTTAAATCACTTTCATTCACAGAAATATTATGAATGCTGTAATCCGGATCACTGTAACGATAATATTTTCTTTCGTAGACCTCAATCGGAGCTTCATAACCGAATTTTTCACTTCGCATATTTTGCAGATCGAGTTGCACAGTTCGTTTGCTGACAAAAGATTCTTTGCCTTCAAATTCAAACAAAGCTTCAGAACATTCATCAATTAAATCTTCTAAAGTGTATTGCTTGTATTTGTTTTTAAGACATTTATCAAGCGTTTTGTAGCGGATAAGAGCATTTTTGTTGGATGACATGGTGTTTTATTTTGGTTTTTTGGTTAATTTTTGGAAAATCGCAAAGGCGCAAAGATTTTAACAACTATACTTTTTAAGGCGCAAGGATTTTATCTTCGATAAAATTTAGCTGGACAATTTGCTGAAAATCTATGATTTTCTTGCGCCTTAAAAACAGCTTATATTAAAAAAATTGCGCCTTTGCGTTTATAACATAAATTTATTTCTTTGTCAAAGCTTCACCTTCAAAAGAAATCCCCTCCCAACCGAATTCGATGAAATTTCTGATGTTTTGATGATCTGTTCCTTCAGGATTTTTCAAGACATCTTCTCTGTAAAATTCTCCGAAAAGGTTTAAAACTTCTTCTTTTGATAAATTATTCAATTTTGCAAAACTGAAAACCTTGCAAGAACCATTATTCTGATCTGCTTCATTTACGGTATTTCCGTTGGTGAATTTTGTTGGCGTGAAATCGTAGTTTTTATCAATATATGAGATTACCTCTTTAAATTGAATCGTTTTAGGAGAAGTCTTTAATTGTTCTAATAACATTTTTTAAATTTTATCAAAAATAATTAAAATATTTTTATCTACGCAAAAAGATTGCACACTTGTGTTATTACTTTGCATCAACAAAATGAGAGAACACATGGAATTTAACGGAAACAATTTAATAGAATTAGGATATAGATCAGCGAAATGGTTTAAAGAAGCCATTGCGCATATTAACGAAAATAATTTAGATGAAAATCAAATCACAGCCTATTTGGAACAATTCAAACAACCGGATTTGATTCCGCTTCATGAAATGGCAAAAGATTTCATCATTAACATCAGAGCTGAACACGAAAGTGAAAATGATAACGTGGAAAAAGTAATCAATACCATGAAAGTTTTGATGAAAACACCAACTTTAATTAATGGAGCTATCATGCCGGATGCGTGTCCGACAGGTCCAGAAGGTCAGATTCCCGTAGGTGGAGTTGTTGTGGCAAAAAATGCGATTCACCCTGGATTTCATAGCGCAGATATCTGTTGTTCTGTGATGTTGACAGATTTTGGTAAAGCCAATCCTAAAGAAGTTTTAGATGCAGCGCATTCAATTACACATTTCGGACCTGGAGGAAGACCAAGAGGAGAGCAAATGGAAATTTCTCAGGAATTAATGGATGCTTTTAGAGAAAATTACTTTTTGAATGATGAAAAATTAATAAGTATTTCCCGTTCACATATGGGAACGCAAGGGGATGGAAACCATTTCTTATTCGTTGGAATTTCCAAAAATACAGGAAATACAATGTTGGTGACTCACCACGGATCAAGAGCTCCGGGAGCAGCTTTGTATGATAAAGGAATGAAAGTCGCGAATAGATTCAGACTGGAAATTTCACCAGAAACTTTGAAAGAAAACGCGTGGATTCCTTATGAAACTGAAGAAGGAAAATCATATTGGGAAGCCTTGCAATTGATAAGAACATGGACGAAAGAAAACCATACGTCTATTCACGATGCTACTTTAAATAAATTAGGAATTGAGAAACAAGACCGATATTGGAACGAACATAATTTTGTTTTCAAGGATGGAGATTTATTTTACCATGCAAAAGGAGCAACTCCGCTGGACGATAAATTTATGCCGGATATTACGGGACCAAGATTGATTCCGCTGAATATGTCAGAACCCGTTTTGATTGTTCAGGGAAAAACAAATGAGAGAAATCTAGGTTTTGCACCACACGGAGCGGGAAGAAATTTCAGCAGAACGCAGCATAAAAAATCATTAGCTCATAAAACCATTGAAGAAGTTTTTGAAGAAGAAACCAAAGGATTAGATATCCGTTTTTTCTCGAATGAAATTGATATTTCTGAACTTCCGACTGCTTATAAAAGCGCCAAAAACGTGAGAGCTCAGATTGAAGAATATGGACTTTGTGAAGTTTTGGATGAAGTGATGCCTTACGGTTGTATTATGGCTGGGGATGTTCAGAAAAATGCTCCTTGGAAGAAGAAGAAATTTAGAAAAGCATAGTTGTTGGTCAATCGCAAAGGCGCAAAGATTTTAGTGACTATACTTTTTAAGGCGCGAGGATTTTATCTTCGATAAAATTTCATACTGCATATTTTGCTGAAAATATTTGATTTTCTTGTGCCTTAAAAGCATAATTAATTTCAAATCTTTGCGCCTTTGCGATTGACCAAAAAATAATAAAACTAATAACCAAACCTTGCAGGTGTAAAAGCTTGCAGGGTTATGAAAACTTTTTAATAATAAAGGTAGGAGTAGTAGCTCAGATGGTTAGAGCAACAGATTACTTTTCGCTTTTGGCAAATAAAAGTTCCTGTAAAACTTCAAAGTTGTGGGTCGCAGGTTCGAGTCCTGCCTACTCCTCAAAATAAAATTAAGGCAAAGAAAGTTCCTATTTGATTTACACATTTACTTTCCGCCATTTTACAAATTACTAGGCAAAGGGAGTTCCTATATTTGGATAATTACTCCCCGCTTTTTATAAAACTATAGGTAAAAGGAGTTCCTATATACTTCATTAAAAGAACATACTCCTCACTTATTTTTTTAAATTAAAAACAATGAAAACATTAAAATTATTCAACGCTGTATTAGCCAAAAAATCTGATGAAAAGCCATTCATTTCAAATGAGGGTTTTATCATTGAATCTGATGCACTTTGGGCTAAAAAAGAAATTATTTCTTATTATTCAAAAGAAAAACTGAATGGAAATGATTTAAACAAAACCTTTCATAAATCTTGGCAGAAAATCAAAGAAAGTACTAGAATTGAATTGTTAATTGAGCAAATCAACCACTATATTTCAACGTATGGAAGTAATTTTCAGAATGAAATTTATATTCCAAATGAAGTATTGAATGTTCCTGATTTGAAGTTAACTTTTAAAGTAATTAAAGCCTATTCACAAGAAGAAATGCAGAAAAAATGCCTTTCTCTTTTAAAATCAGGTATTGCTTTGAAAGAAGAAACGATTGATGATTTGCTTTATATTTTGCATACAGAATTGGAATATGATTTCACAGGAAAAGAAAATATCCGAAACAAAGAAGCGATTATAAAAATTGCCGATCTATACGATATTTATCCTGAAAATCCGGTTGAGTTTTTCCGTTACGTGATCTATAAAACGACAAACACAACGCTTTTAATTAAAAACGATGATTTGATTGATTTAATTAAGCAAAGTCATTTTAATCCAACCTACTTATTTGAAAGTTTTGGATTGGAAAAACAGGCGGAGATCTTTAACAGATTTAAACCTTTATTTTTAGCTTATAAAAAGAGAGCTCCGAAAACAATCAATAAAATTTCGAAGCTGTCAAAAGTGTATCATCAACCATTAATTTCGAATCCATTAAATAATGCCACTAATATTTTGTTGGAAAACAGCGATTTACACTGGTTGGAAAATGCAACGCCTTTTGCTTTGTTTAAAGCTTTATCGGCTTGTTACTCAAGAATGTATGGTCAGGATACTTTTGTCTATAAAATCAGAAACGGAAAATCATGGACGAAGAAAGGAACTCCTACTTCTGCGAATGAATTAAATTATGATTTTATCTTAAATTATTTAAAATCAAAATATAATCTTTCCGAAAAGAAGATGTATTTCCCTAAAGATGTAGAATTTGGTTTACCAACTTCAGAGAAAATGTTTGTTGGAAATATTCCGACCGGAACGAGATTTTATGGAGAAAGACTAGCGATTGGAATTTATTGGGAAAATGCTTGGGGAGCGAATGATCTCGACCTTTCCGGATTGAATATCGCAGGAAAAATTGGATGGAATGCAGCTTATAATCAAGATAACGGACAATTAATGTACTCCGGAGATGTGACCTCTGCTCCAAACGGTGCGGTAGAATATCTTTACTCCAACAAGTATTTAAATACTCCAACGCTTGTGATGAATAGTGTTTTCTCCGGAGATGCCAATTGTGGTTATAAAATCGTTATCGGAAAAGGAGATGATATTTCCTACGATTATATGATGAATCCTAATAACCTCTTTGCTGAAGCTAAGTGTAACTCGGTTCAGAAACAGACGATTTTGGGAATGCTATTACCGAAAGATGGAAAACAATGTTTCGTCTTATTGAATTTCGGAGCAGGAAATTCACATGTTTCGGGAACTTCTGAAGTTTCTACAATGGCGACAAATGCGCTGTATCAGCAATGGTATCAGCCAGTTTCTTTTAATCATTTGATGGAAGAACTGGGCGCAACGATTACTTCAGAAAAAGAAGAAGCGGACTTTGACTTCTCTTTGGAAACCTTGGAGAAAGATAGTTTTACCAAGATTTTTAAATAATATTTTAAGCTGTCATTTTGAGTGAAAATCTTGAAATGGCGGCTTTTATTTTTAACGCAAAGATTTATTTTTCTTGATGAAAATTATTAAGGAATAAAATATTTTTAAACCATTAAGAAGAGTTAAGTCATTAAGGAAAATTAAGAAAAAATCCATTGATTTTCTTAAGTGGATAAATTTAAAGCTAGGCTCAAACTTAATATTCTAAAAATCTTAAGAAGCCTTAATGGTGAAAATTTCACAATTTAAGCAAGCTCTTAAACTAAATATTCATTTTTTTAATTGAAATCAAACCATTTTTAATATCAATAATCGTTTTCATTCCGTAATTGATTTGAATAGTAAACATATTTTCCAAAGGAAACTGTAAAATAGATTGCAAGATTAAACGGATTACTCCGGCATGGGAAACAATCAAAACTTTGTTGATATTTTCTTTAGAAATTAATTCATTCCAAAATTCGGAAACTCGGGTTTGCATTTCTAACAAATTTTCGCCGTTTTTTGCTTTTACATTAATAAAATCCTCATACCATGGATTGATTTCATCTTCTGGAATGTCACTCCATTTTTGGAGTTCCCAATCTCCGAAATTCATCTCTTTAATTCTTTCATCAGTTTGATAATTTAGCTGAAAATGTTTCGCTAATAACTGACACCGCTGAGACGGGCTTGAAATAATAAGATCAAAATCTTGATCGATTGAGATCAATTTAAAATCTTCAACATAATTTTTACGCAAAGACATTTCTGCAAACCCATAACACAGATTGTCTGGATTTTCTACCGCAGTATGACGAATCAGATGAATTTCCATACGATGATTGCGCCTAAATAAAATAACACTTCACAAACCTGCTGAACCGTTCCTAAACAATCGCCCGTATATCCTCCGATATGTTTTTTGAAATACCAGCCCAAGTATATTTTCCCTGCATAAGCTAAAACAAAAGCCAGAATCAGTCGCCAATCCGGAATCAAAGAAAAAGCTAATAAAACGGCTATAAAACTTATCAATAATGACTTGCCATCCAACGCTTTATTCGCCAGCGGTTTTGATTTACTTGAGTCAATATCAGTGACATATTTATGCGTATAAATCATTGTTCCTGCGATAAACCGACTTGAAGCATGTGCTAAAATAATGACCGTTAATGTTTTTATTAAATCTAAATTTCCTAATTCTTTAATGCTGAAAAATTTTAACGCAAATAAAAGAACAATCCCAATCGCTCCGTAAGCTCCTACTCGACTATCTTTCATGATGGTCATAATTCTCTCTTTTCCATAACCACCACCGAAACTGTCACACACGTCTGTAAATCCGTCTTCATGAAATGCTCCCGTCAATAAAACGTTGGAAATCATCATTAAAACAATAGCAATCTCCAAATTAAAAAGCTGAAAAGAAACATATAAAATAACAGCATTCATCAATCCTACCAAAAATCCTACCCAAGAAAAATATTTTTGAGATTGGTTCATGATTTCATTGGAATACGGAATTTTAAACGGAACCGGAATTCTTGTGAAAAACATCAAAGCCGTCGCAAAATAGATCAATTCGTTTTTTATAATTTTCATCTATTCTTTATTTGAAACATTAGCGTTTTCAAAACTCGACATTTCATTCAGAAAATTAACCGCACTTTGAATAATTGGATATGCCAACGCACAACCCGTTCCCTCACCTACTCGAAGATTAAGGTTGAGTAATGCTTTCTGACCTAATAAATCTAACAATTTAATATGCGCATATTCATCACTGACGTGGCAAAAAATACAGTTATTAAGGATATCAGGATTCTTTTTCCAGGCAACCGAAATGGCAACTGTCGCGATAAATCCATCAATTAAGATCAACATATTTTGGTCATAAGCTTCCTGCATCGCTCCAATCATTTGAGTAATTTCAAGTCCGCCAAAAGTTTGAACAATTTCATCCACCGATTTTACATTCGAATGTTTAGCGATCACTTGAGACAAGATCTCAATTTTCTTTTGTAACTGAGTATCATTCAAACCAGTTCCTCTACCTACGCAATCGGCAATCGGAATATCAAATAATTGACTCATCATTAATGAAGAGGAAGATGTATTTCCAATTCCCATTTCACCAAAACCGATAACGTTACAACCTATTTCTGCAATTTCCTTAACAACAGATTTTCCATTTTCCAAAGCCTGTTTATATTCTTCAATCGTCATGGCAGGTTCTTCCAACATATTTCGGCTTGATTTTCTGACTTTCTTATCAATTAAATCCAATCCTTCAGGAAAATCAAAATTCACTCCCGCGTCTACAATTTTAATTTGAATGTTATTCTGTTTACAAAACACATTGATTGCTGCCCCTCCACCCAAGAAATTCATTACCATCTGATATGTAACCTCCTGCGGATAAGCACTCACTCCCGCAGTTGCAATTCCATGATCAGCTGCAAAAACAGCCATATGAGGTTGTATTAACTTCGGAGAAGTGGTTTGCTGAACCATTCCAATTTTGTGAGCCAATTGCTCAAGAAATCCTAATGCGCCTAATGGTTTTGTTTTGAAATCAATTTTGTGTTGTAATTCGTGTGCTAACATTGATGTAGTGTAAATTTTTAAGAATAGAACCCCTCATTATTATGTTAAATAAGAGTCGTACAATATTAGTGATTTTAAAATTATTTTCTTTTGCCTTGATGCAAAAGAAAGAAAAAATCAAGACTTGGAAACTTCCGCTAAAAATAATCTATGCTCTCTAAAAATTCTAAAACTTGCGCGATTTCAATATTGGTTCTTCGATTCGAAATTGGTCTCGCGCTTCAAACAGTAGAATTTTCTTAACGTTCGCGTAGACTATTTTTTAACGCTCCATTTTCCTATGTCGGAATATAATTCCTTTTAATCAAACAAACTCTACAACATTCAAATCCTAAACATTTGATATTTTAAATATTTCCTTTTGCCTTGATGCAAAAGAAAGAAAAAATCAAGACTTGGAAACTTCCGCTAAAAATAATCTATACTCTCTAAAAATTCTAAAACTTGCGCGATTTCAATATTGGTTCTTCGATTCGAAATTGGTCTCGCGCTTCAAACAGTAGAATTTTCTTAACGTTCGCATAGACTATTTTCTTAACGCTTCATTTTCTTATGTCGAAGTTCAATCCCTTTTAAGCAAGTAAGTTATAACTCTACAACATTCAAACGCTAAAACACTCAAACTCTCCCACACAAGAACTCTCAAACAAAAAAACTACGTAAAAACATTGCGCAGATCTCAATTTACTTTGCATTATAAATTAAAAATAATGACACCCAAAATATTAGAAAAATTAAAAGAAATAGAGGCAGAAAGAAACATAGAAATACTTTTGGCCGTAGAATCAGGGAGCCGAGCCTGGGGTTTTGCTTCACCTGACAGCGATTACGATATACGTTTCATATACCGACATGAAAAAGACTGGTATCTTTCTCCATGGGATAAAGATGAGACGATAGAATTTATGACTGAAGATGATCTGGACGGTTCTGGATGGGATTTGCGAAAGACTTTTCATCTTTTACATAAATCAAACGCCGCTTTGTTGAGTTGGTTTTACTCGCCTATCGTTTATATGAAAAACGAAAAGTTCTATGACTTATTTAAACCTTTGGCAGATGAATGCTTTTCTCCGATAGCGGTTTCTTATCATTATCTGAGCATGAGCAAAAAATATCTGGAAGCCTGCAGAGCCGATGAAGTAAAATTGAAAAGTTATTTTTACTGCCTTCGAACGGCTTTAACCGGAAAATGGATATTAGAAAAAGGAACGGTTCCGCCAGTTTTGTTCAGTGAATTGTTGGTTTTAGTTGACGATTTTACAAGAACGAAAATAGAAGATCTTGTTGCTTTAAAAGCCACAAAAGGAGAATCTTATTATCATGCGAATGACTGGGAACTTTTTGGATTTTTGGAGAAAATGGTGAAAGATAATGAGGAAAAAGCGAAGAGCTTGGCTGGAGGAGATGCTGATAAAAATGAGATGGAAAAAGTTTTTAGGGAAATATTAAAGTAATAATTTAGAAGTATTTTTTTAAATATGATAAAACAACTATCTGAAAGAGCCTTAAATTTTCTAGAGAAGCAAGGAAAAAATAAGGAGTATGAAATAGATTTAAAAATCTTAGAAAAGCATTTAAATTTCTATAATCTTCAGACTCCTTTTGAAATTTTAAGATTTCAGAAGAATTTTTCTGGCCTTTATATTCAAGATACAATTATTCATATTTTTACTCCAAAACAAGTAAAAGAACATAAAGGAATCAATACCTATCATTGGAAGGTACAAACTTTATTTTCTATAAATGACAGTTTTTATATTGCTGAAAATGGAAAAGTTGCATTGAGAGATTGCGGTTGCGATTCTTATGACTTCTATTTCTATTTTGAAAGTTTTGAAACTTTCATAGAACAGCAGGCTTTTTTTGAAGAATATCGACATTACACTCATCTTCCGGGACTTGGAAATGATTTATTTTGTAATATTAATATACTGTCGGAGTATTTTTCGGATTATGATTTTATTGATGAATGTTCCGATAAGTATCATCGTATGTGGAAAAATAATTTAAATCTCATTCACGCCAGACAATATCCTGAAGGATGGATCATCTTTTTCGATAGTCTATCTGAAAACGAACGTCATAACTTAATAGGAAAATTAAAAAAAGAAAATATAATTGCATGAAAAATATAATCGCTCTATCTCCCATGTATACGGAAGATAGTAATAACCTCAAAAAAGCATCGATTAATTCGCTTTACGAACTGAACCGTTTTAATGCAAAATGGAACGTTCCCGAAGAGTTTCGTTCAGATGTGATTGCAGTATATGGAGAAGATATTTATGCAGAAATTGTTGCTGAACAATGTAATTTGACCTTGACAAAACCAGAAGACGATTGGCTTTCAAAAATTTCAGAAGAATTCACGAAACGCAAAATTTCTTATGGACAATTAAAAGAATTCGTTGATGAAGAAAATATATTTATTAAATGTTCTGATTTTAAAAGTTTTAAAGCCGGAGTTTTCGACAAAGTGACCAATATCAAAGGTTTTGATACATTGGATTTGGAAAGTACCGTTTTCACCTCAGAAGTTGTGGAATGGGAGCTCGAAGTAAGATGTTTTGTTTTAAATAATGAAATAAAAACTTATTCTTCTTATTGGCGAAACGATACTTTCGACACTGATCCACTTTCTGAAACAGAGGAAAAAGATATGCTTGAGTTTTTCAATAATTTCATTCAAAAATATTCATCAACACTCCCCAATGCTATCGTTATTGACTTTGGAATTATCAAAGAAAAAGGCTGGGCCTTGATTGAGGCAAATCCGGCTTGGTGTTCAGGGTTGTATAATTGTAATGCGGAGACAGCTTTGGAGGTGATTGTGGATAGTTGTATTAAAAATTAGAATTAATTTAATTATAATTGTAAAAGTTCCTTTTCAGTAAGGGACTTTTTTTACTATTCTTAACCACAAAAACATTAGTCATGGAAAAAGAAAATATTATCACCATCAACCAAACCCATCAGGAAGCTGAATTTAATTGGGCAATAAAACGTTATCTGCCAAATTTCAAAGATGGTAAACCAACGATTATTGGGATGCAATTTCCTTGGAAAAGAATTTTTGACGATGAGAAAAGTTTAGAAGAAACATTACAAACTATAGTAAATTTATTTAATGATTTTACTAGAGGTGATTTCTTTAAAAGCATTAATTATACACCGCAATACAGGGATATTTTTCTTTTAAAAGCAAGTTTGATTTCCTCCTATTACTGGATAGAATTTATTTTTACAAAAGACAAATGGAATCTGAAAACAAAGGGATATTCATGGGAACAAGAATCTTTTATTTTCTCTTTGGGAAATAATTTGAATAACGATTTTATCGTTTCAAAAATAGGATATGAAGTTTTATTTTACTCATACAGAAATCCAGATACAGATGAGGATGGATTTAGAAAAAGAAAGTATAAACTCCCTATTTACATTAACGATGAAGATTTTCTAAATAGTGACTATATATTTCTCTTTGAAAAATCAGACGGGCTACGAGGAGATTTAAGAGTCAGAAGCATAAACCTATTGATTGACAATGAATTTGATTATTATCTTCATATTCGTTCTAATGAATTATCTGATGTTTCAGGAAAAAATTTAGATTTTGTTCATCAGGGGCAAATTCCAAAAAATATTTTGTTTCAACTATTAAAAGTTATTCAGGAAAACGAAAACTATAGATATTATGGTGGAGGTGCAATCCTAGATCTTCCACAGACGCATTTTATATTTAAAATTAAAGATAAAATATATAGAAGTGGTATTTTATCCAATACCAATGAGAAAGATTACCACTTTAAAAATCTTGAAGATTTAAAAAGCATTATTTTAGACTGGGTAGAAATAGTTATCAATTTTCAAAAACAAAATTAAAAACCAAATGAACTACAAAATTATATACAACGAAGAAAAACTACAGCAATTCATCGATTGGCTACCTGATTTATTACCCAACGAACAATATTATGTAACACTTCTTGCAAGAAAGAAATACAATCCGGAAAAGGGTTTGAAATCAGACAAAGCCCAATTAAAACGTTTTACTTCTACAAAAGAAAGGTTGTTGCAGAAAATCAAACAGCTTGAACTTCCTTTAGGATTATATGAATCGGGAAATCTTGAAATTTCTCAGGATAATCTGGCAATTTATATCACTCCTAATCCAAGAGATTTGCATAAATCATCTTTAATTTTAATGAAAGAAATTTCGGAAAAACTAATTAAAAATGATAATGCAATTAATCCTTATACATTAGCTTTAAATACAATTCAAACAACAACTTCAAGGAAAATCTTCTTTGATCTGGATATTGATTTCAGAATTGAAGATCATCAGGAAGCTATTGGAAAATTTAGGTCAGATATTGCAGATTGTATTAATTCCGATTGTCTTACTTTTATCAAAACAAATGGTGGATTGCACTGCCTAATTAATGTTCAAAATATTAAAATTGAACATCAAAAAAGTTGGCATCAAAAAGTTTCACAACTTACCTATAGTGAATATGAAGTCACAATGAATGGCGATAATGTTTTACCGATTATCGGATGTATTCAGGGAATTGATTTCTCACCTTACTTTTTAGATTAAATTTGCTATTATGTGTACACCAAATACTGAATTACAATTCTGCACTTGTGTGGAGGGAGATATTTATGAAGTCAAAGACATTTATATCTGGACTTTAAGTATGTATATAGATTCAAAAAAATCCATGATACGTGGAAAAATCATGAAATCAACAGAAGATTTTGAAAATGGAATTTCTGCAGAAAATATCATTTCGAAGCTTAACGAAGAAAATATTTTTGATTTTGAATATACTCCTAAAGAAAGGGATACTCTTCACATCAGTTTTAATGCAGAAAACAGAGAAGAATATAAATATTTTTCATTGATATTCAGAGATGGAATATGGCGCAAAGGAAGAAATCCAGTGTTTGTAAGTGTTGAAAAAAGCATAGCAAAAGGAGAATTAAAAGTTTTATACAAAGAAGAAAATAAATTTATAAAATATTGTGATGATTTAAAGCTAAAATTTGGAATTGATATACCAGAATCTATTAAAGTCCGATGTGCCAATTTAAAAAATGATTCAGAAGATCCGACGTATTTAGCTATAAAAAATTTCAAAGAATATAAGATTTTCTATAAACTAGAATTTATTAAACATATTGTTAATACACACTTTAAAACTTTTCCAAAACCTGAAAACTCCGATAGATTACAAATTCTGGTGAATGAAGCTCAAAATAGATTTTCGTTACTAGAAAATAAATTTATTTCGGAAAAAACAAATGTATCTTTTCTAAATAGATGTTTTAAAGATTTTGATAACAATATTGAAGAATGTTTTTTTGTTGCCATTCCTATTAAAGAAGAATATCTTATTATTAATGGTAGTTTTTCTGGAAAAATAGTTTTTAAAAGTAAAAAAGACAAAAGATATTTTAAAGATAATTCTCAAAAACTTAAGTTTGAAGATTTTGAAAAATTATAAAAAATAATTTAAAATGACCATCCAAACCCTAAAAAATAAAAACCTCATCCTCCTTGAAACCATCTCCGGAAGCCGCTCTTTCGGACTGGCAACAGAAAACTCGGATACAGATATCCGAGGAGTATATTATTTACCGAAAGAAGATTTTTTTGGTTTAAATTATATTCCTCAAATTTCTAACGAAACGAACGACATTACCTATTATGAGATCGGAAGATTTATAGAATTATTACAGAAAAACAATCCGAATATTCTGGAAGTTCTGGCAAGTCCGGAAGACTGTATTCAACATAAAAATCCGTTGATGGATTTGTTGAAACCTGAAGATTTTCTTACCAAATTATGTAAAGATACATTTGCAGGTTACGCGATTTCACAGATCAAAAAAGCAAAAGGCCTTAATAAAAAGATTCTCAATCCGATTGATAAAGAAAGAAAATCTATTCTTGATTTCTGTTATGTTTTACAAAATCAAGGTTCAATTCCGTTGAAAAAATGGCTTTCAGAAAATAGAAAATTTCAGGAACAGTGCGGATTGGTCAGCATCGACAATACCAAAGGAATGTTTGCCCTTTTCTACGATGAATCGCGTGATTTAAACTACAAAGGAATTATTCAAAATGAAGAAGCCAATCAGGTTTCGGTTTCATCTGTCCCGAAAGAGGAAAAATCTGTTGCCTATTTATTTTGCAACCTTGATGCCTACTCCACTTACTGCAAAGATTACAGAGAATATTGGAAGTGGGTTTCCGAACGAAATGAAGACCGTTACAACGTCAATCAAACTCACGGACAAAACTACGACAGCAAAAACATGATGCACACGATTCGTTTGTTGCAGTCTTGTGAACAGATTTTCAAAACCGGTTCGTTGAACATTCGTGTAGAAAATCGGGATGAATTATTAGATATTAAAGCAGGAAACTGGTCTTATGAAGCCGTTATGCAGAAAGCAGAAGGTTTGATACAATCTATTGAGCATTATCACTCGATTTCCCGTCTTCCCGATACGTCTGACTTGGAGAAAACAACAAAAATTTTAATTGAAATAAGAGAAGATTTATATCATTAATTATTTCTGCAAAGATTTGACTTTTAAACAACAAAAAATCCCTCAAATTGAGGGATTTAAATATATCTAGGATTTAATCTTATGCTTCAGATGAAGGATTTTGATTTTCATTTGGAGCCTGATCAGCCGGTCTTCTATCACCTTCTGGTCTGTCCTGTCTTTCTGGTCTTCTGTCACCTTGAGGTCTGTCTTGTCCTTCCGGTCTTGGTTTAGACTCAGGTCTTGCAGGTCTTGGCAACAAAACTTTTCTTGAAAGTTTCATTTTCTTACGATCATCAAACCCCATGAACTTCACTTCTACTTCGTCACCTTCGTTGTAAGGTACTTTATCAAGACGAGCCCACTCGATCTCAGAAATGTGAAGTAATCCTTCAGTTCCTTTTGCAATTGCTACAAAAGCTCCGAAATCCATTACTTTAACAACTTTTCCTTGGTACACCTCACCTACTACAGGTACAAATGTAATCTCGTTGATTCTTGCGATTGCTGCATTGATTTTCTCTCTGCTTACACCAGAAATTTCGATTCTTCCGATTTCTCCTACTTCTTCAATAGCAATAACAGTATCTGTATCTTTTTGAAGTTGTTGAATGATTTTTCCACCAGGTCCGATAACAGCACCGATAAAATCTTTAGAGATTTCAAGCATTACCATTTTCGGAGCGTGAGGTTTCACGTCTTCTCTTGGTACTGCAATTGTTTCAGTGATTTTATTAAGGATGTGTAATCTTCCGTCTTTAGCCTGTAAAAGTGCTTTCTCCATGATATCCATAGATAGTCCCTGGATTTTGATATCCATTTGACAAGCTGTGATACCGTCTGCAGTTCCCGTTACTTTAAAGTCCATATCTCCCAAGTGATCTTCATCACCTAAGATATCAGAAAGTACTGTGAATTTTCCTGTTTTAACGTCTGTTACTAATCCCATTGCAATTCCGGAAACCGGTTTTAAAATCTGAATACCAGCATCCATCAATGCTAAAGTTCCTGCACAAACAGTCGCCATAGAAGATGAACCGTTTGATTCTAAAATATCAGAAACGATACGGATTGTATAAGGGTTTTCTTCAGGAATCATGTTTGCCAACGCTCTCTGAGCCAGGTTACCATGTCCTACTTCTCTTCTTGAAGTTCCTCTTAAAGGTCTTGCTTCACCCGTTGAGAACGGCGGGAAGTTATAATGTAAGAAAAATCTTTCGTCATAGTTTACCATTACGCTGTCTACCATGTTCGCATCTTTCACTGAACCTAATGTTACTGCCGTTAAAGACTGAGTTTCACCTCTTGTGAAAATTGCAGAACCGTGAGCTCCCGGTAAATAATCAATTTCGCTCCAGATTGGACGAATTGTTTCAGGATCACGACCATCAAGACGGATTTTATCATTTAAAATCATCTGACGCATCGCTTCTTTCTCTACATCATGGAAATATACTTTAGCGAAAGGAGTTACTCTTTCCAATTCTTCAGCATTTTCAACATATTGAGCTAAAAATTCAGCTAAAACAGCTTTGAATTTCTCACCTCTTTCTTCTTTTCCTGAAGGAGTTTTCGCTACTTCATATACTTTATCGTATGTTTCTTTCCATACTTTCTCACGGATTGCTTCGTCGTGATTTTCGTGACTATATTCTCTTTTTGGGAATGATTTGCCTACTTTTTCAGCTAATCTTTCCTGAGCTTCAACTTGTTTTTTGATTTCTACGTGAGCAAATTGGATTGCTTCAAGCATTTCCTGCTCAGAAATTTCTTTCATCTCACCTTCTACCATTACGATAGAGTCTTTAGTTGCTCCCACCATGATGTCAAGGTCAGCAATTTTAAGATCTGCATAATTAGGGTTCACAGAAAGTTCACCATTGATTCTTACAACTCTAACCTCAGACATTGGTCCGTTGAAAGGGATATCTGTAATAGCAATCGCTGCAGATGCTGCAAGACCTGCTAAATCATCAGGAATTGACACTCCGTCATAAGAAATTAATGAAATCATTACCTGAACTTCCGCGTGGAAATCTTCAGGGAATAATGGTCTAAGAACTCTGTCTACCAAACGCATTGTCAGGATTTCCTGATCAGATGGTCTGGCTTCTCTTCTAAAAAAGTTTCCAGGAATCTTACCTCCTGCGTAGAATTTTTCTCTGTAATCTACCGTTAAGGGTAGAAAATCTACTCCGTCTTTTGCTTCTTTACTGGCTACAACAGTTGCTAAAAGCATTGTTCCGCCCATTTTTACGACTACAGAACCATCAGCCTGTTTTGCTAATTTTCCTGTTTCAATTGTAATTTCTCTGCCGTCTGCAAGAGTAATCGTTTCTGTAATTGCTTGAGGTATACTCATAAATAGTTTTGTGTTGCACTCCGTATTGAGCGCTTTAATTATTGATATTTCGTCTAAATTTTCGTTTGCAAAGATAAGGTATAATAATGAGATAATTAAATTTTCAAATGATTAAATAATACCTCTGGTTTTGATGCTCTGACTAAATATTTAGCTTCAAATATAAAATTACTGCAAGAATTATAATGTTTATTCATCAACCTCAAAAAACAAAAAGCAACTTAGTTTGAAATTATTTTAGCTGTAAAAATCTTACCTTCATTATATTATTGTCTCAAAATAAGAAATATTGTATTTAAAGGTAAAAAAGACCAAAAAAGTTGCCGAAAAAAAAAGTTGTTCCCCTATATTTGCCTGACTTTTAAATATGTGAAAAATTTAAAGAAATTTCTCTTTGAAACCGACTAAATGAGTTCTAAGAAAACTCTTTTGTTTAAATATGTGTGTATATGAATAATAATGAAGTAAAATCGCAAAGCAGGAATTACACTATTCCGCTTATTACCATCACTCTTCTATTTTTTATGTGGGGATTCATCACTTGTATGAATGACATTTTGATTCCTTACCTAAAACAACTTTTCAAACTAACCTTCTTCGAATCGATGCTGGTACAGTTTTGTTTCTTTGGAGCTTATTTTATTGGCTCATTAATTTATTTTTTCATCTCTATTACAAAAGGAGATCCCATCAACAAAGTAGGTTACAAAAAAGGAATTCTCTTCGGAATTTTCCTGGCAACGTTCGGATGTATCTTATTTTATCCGGCTGCTACTTTCTCTTCCTATCCTCTATTTTTAGGGGCCTTGTTTGTTCTTGGGTTAGGATTTACCGTACTGCAAATTACTGCAAATGCTTACGTTTCTTTATTAGGATCAGAAGAATCAGCATCAAGCCGCCTGAATATGACGCAAGCTTTCAATGCGTTGGGAACTACAATTGCTCCAGTTTTAGGAGGACACTTGATCTTTGAATTATTTTCTGCCGAAGACGGTTCTTTCAGCGCGGTTGCAACAAGAATTCCTTATTTAATCTTTGCAGGTATTCTTTTATTGGTCGCTTTATTGATCTCAAGAGTAAAATTACCATCGTTTCAAACCAATGATGGTGAAGAAGTGGTAAAAGGTTGGGGAGCGTTGAGATTCAATCATTTGAAATTCGGAGTTTTTGCTATGTTTTGTTATGTAGGAGGTGAAGTTGCTGTTGGAAGTTTCATTATCAGTTTCCTGGAACAGCCACAAATTATGGGCTTTGATGAAGTGATTAGTAAAAATTATCTTTCTCTGTATTGGGGAGGAGCTATGATCGGGCGTTTTCTTGGAGCGATTTCTTTAAACCAATCGATAAGCCAAGGAAAGAAAGCGATTTATATGTTGGGAGCTGCTGCGTTGGTGTTCTTAGTCATTTTCAGCATTGTGAATCTTTCGTTTGCTCAGATCAGTTTCTTCTTGGTATTTATCGTTCTTAATTTCATTGCATTCTTTATTGGTAAAGCTGCTCCGGCAAGAACACTTTCTATCTTTGCTGCGATTAACGTTATTCTGTTGATTTCAACGATGGTAAATCACGGTGAATTAGCAATGTACAGCGTTCTGGGAATCGGAATTTTCAATTCAATTATGTTCTCAAACATTTACACATTGGCAATTTCAGGGTTGGGAAAATATACAAGTCAGGGATCATCTTTGGTGGTAATGGCAATTCTTGGAGGGGCTATTGTTCCTATTTTCCAAGGATATTTGGCAGATCAGTTTGGAGTTCAACATTCGTTTATTATTCCTGTGTTCTGTTATTTAATGATCTTAATTTTTGGAGCTTATTGTACAAAATATCTTGGTCATGTAGAAACTACAGAATCCAAATCCGGACATTAATTTCAATTAAAAATATAAATCATGTGAGGCACTTTTTAAGTGTCTCATTTTTTTGTTTAAAGTATTTGAATAAAGTCTTTCGTCTGAAATAGAAACATATCTTAGCATCAAATAATTAAACTAAAATACCAATGAAAACACAATTACAACTTGAATACGTCGCATTCTTAATCTTGGGAGTTTTTGCTTTTGCCCACACTGAATTTTCTTGGTGGTGGTTCGCAGGGTTATTTTTTGCTCCCGATATTTCCATGTTAGGTTATGCTGTTAATAATAAAGTAGGAGCATTTTGTTATAATCTTTTCCATCATCTTGGAATTGCCATCTTAATTTATTTAGCAGGAACTTTTCTCGCCCTTCCTTATTTACAAATGATTGGAGCTATTTTATTTGCTCATTCTGCTTTTGACAGAGTGCTGGGATATGGATTGAAATATCTGGATAGTTTTCAGAATACTCATTTAGGTAAAATTGGAAAAAAGAAGGAATAATTTATTAAACCATTCCTTCAAACCAGAATTATCCCCACCAAAATTTATTCAGATAATAATATTCATTCTGATGTTCAACTACAAAACAATTATTATAAAAAGTTTTATAAGAGAAAATACGAGTGATATCATAAATAAAAAAAGAATCGATTAAAACAAAAAAAGTACCCGCAAACATTTTAGAATTTTCTTCGTTATGCTGCGTACCATGTAAATATTTTTCAATAAAACTTTTCAAAAGATTTTTATATTCAACAACATCAAGTTCAGTAAGACTTTCACCTAATTTAAGTTCAATTTCAGAAACAGCTTTTCCTTTATAAAATTCAAAGCTTTCAAAATAATTTCCACCAATAAATTTCCTTTCTATATAAGGATTTATTGCCATTAGAAAACCTTCAATAAGATTCATCTTGTATTTTTCATTCAACGCCGTATTTTTATAATGATCAGGAATCTCGTAATTATATTTTTCAAAATATCTAAAAGCCTTACTTGCAAGCCAAATATGACCGATGCTTATATGGCTCCCAGGTTCCAACTGTAAAAGACTCACTAATAACTCATTAACATAAAAATTTCTTCCGTACCAAAGATCATTTCGTTGAATCATATCACTCATATCGTCATCTGTAACTTCCACAATATCATCTTTCAACATTATTTCCTGAAAGTTTTCGTTAAAAATTAAATAAGTATATCCTCCCTCAAGATCTTCCTGTTTCGCAACAACTCTATATTCGTCTTTACAAAGCTTTGATAGTATTGCTTTTTCCTTATTTTTAATATGTATTTTCATATTTATTATTTTTAATACTACAAAATAATAAATTAAATACGCAGTCTTCTTACGCAGAAATATAATATTACAAAAATTAATTCTTAATAATTATATTAGATCTAGCATAAAAACAAAAAAGCAACCTCTTTCGAAGTTGCTTTTTATCTGAAAATCTTTGTAGATTATTTTCTTAAACCTAGTTCAGCAATAATTGCTCTGTATCTTGCGATATCTTTATTTTTAAGGTAATCTAGTAAACTTTTTCTTTTACCTACCAATTTAACCAAAGATCTTTCCGTTGCGAAATCGTGACGGTTAGCCTTTAAGTGTTGAGATAAATGGTTGATTCTGAAAGTGAAAAGAGCTACTTGTCCTTCAGCACTTCCTGTGTCTGTTGCAGATTTCCCGTGTTTAGAGAAAATTTCCTGCTTTTTTTCTGTTGTTAAGTACATTCCAATATTGTTTAATGATTATTATGTAACGGGTGCAAAAGTACGACTATTTTTTTATTGGGCAAAACATTATTGATTTCATGTATCAAAATTGATAGAAAAAAATGTTAAAAATTTCTTAAAAAAATTATGCCATACCATTAAAAGACAGTAATTTTGCAAACGAATTACAAATGAGAAAAATTTTAACTTTTAGTACGGTTTTCACTTTTTTATTGATCGGCATTGCTTCAGTAAAGGCACAAAGAAATGCTTCCGAGGATAAAATAAGAAAGGTCTTATACTTCAATCCTGAGGTAGAACCCGACCTTGAGGAAATCAAAGAACCCACTAATCATGCATTTTTCAGTGCAGTTTCTGATAATTTAAGCAGATACAAGAGAAATAAAATGCTCCGAACCGAAACTCAGGTTCCATTCGACAGTGTTGATAAACAAACTATCGCTGATTACTGTATTAATAATGATGCCGATTTCGCCATCGTTCCAAAAGTAAGATATTTTAAAGTAGGTCTTGGAAAATATGTTTTCTCTAACCAAGTCGTTGTAAGTATGAAACTTTTTGATGCAGAAGGAAATTTCATTACAGAATCAGATTACGATACTTATCGCAAAAACATGCGTCTTTTGGGTTCTGCAGAAAATTCTATTAAAATTGGTACAAACGGAGCAATAAAAGGCATTCTAAAAGAACTGAGGAGATTAAAACCATCTACAGAAGCAGGTTTTTAATTTTTTTTATTTAGTTTAAAACTTTATAATTCGTTCGCACGTTCTGTTCACGGATATTTATTCCTTTGACTCTTAGAAGATTGTTTATTCTAAAAAAAAACACAAAAGAGACAAAAGCTATTATTGAACTAGTTAAACTTAAATGACCATTGTGATAATCTTTTGTGCCTTTTGTGGTAAAATAAAAATTTAGAAATTCCAAATCTAAAATTCAGTCTTCTCAAGAATAACTTTAATTAATCCTTAATTTTCCTACATCATTGGTCAGTTCTAAAAAATTGAATTATTTTTGCATATCCTAAAAATTGCACGTTTTGAATTATAATGACGAACTTATCTTTAGTCCTGCCGATATTGCCGAAACTCTCAGTGGACTTCCTGCTGATAAAAGGCTGTTGGAATTTTTAAAGGTTCCGAAACAATACAAAGCTGAAGTTTTCTCACATTTAGATCCGGATTTTCAAGAAGAAACCATCCGAAGTATTGGCAGTGAAGACGTTTCCGAGATCCTAAACTCCATGACTCCGGATGACAGGACTGCCCTGTTTGAGGACTTTCCGGATGAGCTTATTAAATATTCAATCAATCATCTTAATCCCCAGGAAAGAAGAATTGCCTTAAAACTATTGGGCTATCATTCTGATTCCATTGCGCGTTTGATGACACCTTATTACATTCAGATCCGTAAGGAATGGACAGTAAAAAAATGTCTTCAACAGATCAAAAAAGTAGGAAAAAGGGTTGAAACGATGAACCATTTATATGTAGTGGACGAAAGGAATCGTTTGGTTGATGACTTAGCAATAGGAAGTTTATTATTAGCTGAAGAAGACACTCTAGTCTCTGAATTGACTGATAATCACTTCGTTGCGATAACAACAATGACTTCAAAAGAAGATGCCGTAACTTATTTCGAAAAATACGACAGAACTGCGCTTCCCATCATTACAGAAGCCGGAGTTTTGGTCGGAATTGTAACGATTGATGATATTTTAGATCAAATTGAGCAACAAAATACGGAAGACATCCAAAAATTCGGGGGTCTTGAAGCCTTAGATTTACCTTACACCCAGACTTCTCTTATCGAAATGGTAAAAAAGAGAGGAATGTGGCTTGTTATCTTATTTTTCTCCGAAATGCTGACTGCATCCGCAATGGGTTATTTCGAAGATGAAATTCAAAAAGCGGTTGTCTTGGCATTATTTGTCCCTTTAATTATTTCCAGTGGAGGAAACTCTGGTTCACAGGCTGCAACATTGATCATTAGAGCAATGGCACTTCAGGAAATTGGATTGAAAGACTGGTGGTACGTCATGAAAAAAGAGATTTTCACAGGATTATTTCTTGGTGGAATTCTTGGAATCATCGGATTTTTACGAATCATGGTCTGGCATAAGATAGGCTTGTTTAATTATGGAATTCATTGGGCTTTTGTAGGTTTAAGTGTTGGCGTTTCTTTAGTATTGATCGTACTTTGGGGGACAATCTCAGGTTCTATGGTTCCATTTATCCTGAAAAAATTAAAACTCGATCCTGCAACCTCTTCTGCTCCATTTGTAGCGACTTTAGTAGATGTTACTGGACTTATTATTTACTTTTCCGTAGCTGGACTTTTCTTAACGGGTAAACTTTTGTAATTTTAGGCAACCTCTAAAATATTACAATGAAAATTGTTTCTCTAGTTCCCTCAATTACTGAGGCTTTATTTGATTTGGGCTTAACTGAAAATGAAGTCATCGGAAGAACCAAGTTCTGCATCCATCCCGAAGAAAAAGTAAAAAATGTAGCTGTTATTGGCGGAACAAAAAATATTAATATTGAAAAAATTAAAGCTTTACAACCCGATATAATCCTTGCGAATAAAGAAGAAAATATCAAAGAACAAGTTGAGGCTTTGATGGAAGATTTTAAAGTCGTAGTGACTAACGTCGAAACCATTGAAGACAATTATTATCTATTAAAAAATCTGGGTTTACTTTTTAATAAAGAAGAAAAAGCACAGCAATTCAATCTTAAAACCTACGAAGTTCTGAGTCAGACTAAAATTAATTATCCTATAAAAGTAGCTTACTTGATCTGGAAAAATCCTTATATGACGATTGGCTCTGATACTTTTATCCATCGTATTTTATCTGAAATTGGCTTTAAAAATATATTTGAAAATAAAACCCGCTATCCGGTAATTGAAACCGAAGATCTGGCAGAAGCTGACATTATCATGCTTTCCTCTGAGCCATTTCCATTTAAAGAGAAACATATTGAGGAATTAAGAGAGTTTTATCCAAATAAAAAGATCATGATCGTTGATGGAGAAGCGTTTTCATGGTATGGAACCCATATTGCGAAATGTGACAATTATTTTAAAGAACTGATTTCTGAGGCGAATTTTGTTTAAACACAAATTTCACTAATGCTTTCCACAAATGACACTAATTGTAAGCTTTACTTTTAAGCTTTGGCTAAAGCCAATTTGATTTTACTATTTTCCCAAAACGGGCTAAAGCCCGTTCCTATTGATCACATTTCTCTTGAAAATTTGATACTGAATTTATTGGAGATTGAAGCCTCAAGGTCACCAATAGCATACATAAAAAAACTCCGACCAGAAGATCGGAGTTTATATTTTTTCAATTATAGAATCTTAGAAACTTCTTTGCAAAGCCATTCTAATAATTCTCGGTCTTCATCCGTAAAAGGATCTATTTTGTGAGAATCAATATCAATCTGACCGATGTTTTGTCCGTCTTTGAAAATCGGAACTACAATTTCAGCTTTCGTATCAATTGAGCAACTTAAATAGTTATCCTGTTGATGAACATCAGGAACAACAAATGTCTCATTAGAAACGGCAACCTGACCACAAATTCCTTTTCCGTAAGGAATAATATCGTGGTCTGTAGGAGCTCCAACGTAAGGACCCAATTTCAACTCGTCCTTATCTCCATTTTTAAAATAGAAACCTGTCCAGTTGAAATAAGAAATTTCCTGATCCAAAAGATGGCAAACTTTCTGAAGCTTTTCTTCAGTATTATGTTTTGGACTTTCAAGTATAGAAGAAAGTCTTTTCTTTAATTCTGACATTATATTTTGTTTTTAGGAGAATTGTTTTAGCGAAAGTTCTTGTTTATACCCGAACATTCCGCGCTCTTTTATCATTTCAGCAACACCTTCAGGAAGTTGATTTTCCCAACCTTTGATGTTCCCTGCAATTTTTCTTAATATTTCTCTTGAATAAATTTCCAAGAACTCAGGATTATAGTTTTTAATATCTACAATACGGTTGTTGAGTTTAAAATATTTATAAAGTTCTTTAAGATTTTCTTCTACTTTAAGATTTTCAGAATCTAATAATTCATGAGTTTCAGGATCTTTGTAAGGATACAGATATACTCTCATTCCGTTTCTGAAAAATTTACCGAAAGCTTCCAAAATTCCGCCTGATAAATTCTTATAATATTTCTCGTCAAATACCATCAACAAGTTATTTACACCCATTGCTACCCCAATATTCCCAGTGGTGTAAGATGCAAAATAATCAATCAATCGGTAATATTCAGAGAAGTTTGAAATAATAACAGTGTAACCTAATTTACCAAGAACGTCTACTCTATCAAGGAAATCCCTTTCATCAATATCTCCGTCTGCTCTAAGGTTGGAAATGGTAATTTCAATTAAAATTTCCGTTTCTTCATGGGTACAGACCGCATCTTTCAAAAACATATCAATCCCGTTTTGAAGCATATCAATATTTACCTTGGTCACAGGTCTGAAACTTCCTCTGATCGCAAAAATGTTTTTCTTGTATAAACTGTCTGCCGGAAGCATATTGCTACCTTGAGAGTTGAAGATAACCGCATCTGTCATGTTATTTTTAACCAACTGAAGAGACATTAATCTGTTGTCAACATACGCGAAAGCCGGCCCGCTGAAATCAATCATATCAATTTCAAGGTTATCGGTTGCAACGTCGTCGAAAAGAGATTCAATTAGCCTTCTTGGGTTATCATAATATGTAAAGGCTCCGAAAATAAGATTTACCCCCAAGTTTCCTAGAGTTTCCTGCTGTAAAGTAGCATCATTCTCTTTGAATTTTACGTGGATAACGATCTCATTATAATCTTCATTTTCCTTCACCTGAAAACGAATTCCTACCCAACCGTGACCTCTTACAGTCTTATCAAAGTTAATTGTTGTAACGGTATTGGCGTAAGAAAAAAACTTTCTGTTCGGGTTGTTATCTCTGGAAATTCGTTCTTCAATTAAAGCTACTTCATAACGAAGCATTTTACGAAGTCTATTTTGAGTAACATACCTGTTTTTAACCTCTTTTCCGTAGATGGCATCACTAAAATCTTTGTCGTAAGCAGACATCGCTTTAGCAATCGTACCGGAAGCCCCTCCTGCTCTAAAAAAGTGTCGAACAGTCTCCTGCCCTGCTCCAATTTCTGCGAAAGTACCATAAATAGTAGGATCTAGATTAATTGTTAATGCTTTTTGTTTAGGAGTTAGTTTCTGATACATTAGGACATTAAATTTTTCGTAAATTTACCAAAATTAAACCAACCTCAAAAGAAAATGAAGTTGAAATTTTTAGGAACGGGAACTTCCCAAGGCGTACCCGTTATTGGCTGCACCTGTGAGGTGTGTACATCACAAAATCCCAAAGACAATCGTTTTCGATCTTCTGTGATGATTTCTACAGAAGAAAATAAAAAAATCCTGATCGATTGCGGTCCGGATTTTCGGCAGCAAATGCTTCTAAATCATGAAAATACAATTGATATCGCTCTTATTACTCACGAACACAATGATCATGTGATCGGGCTTGACGATATGCGACCTCTTATTTTTAAAAGTGGAAAAAATATGCCAATTTATTGCTATCCAAGAGTCGGACACGAGATAAAAAATCGTTTTCCTTATGCTTTTGCGGACGAAAGATATCCTGGTGCGCCCGCATTTGATCTTCATGAAATTGAAAATGAACCTTTCACTGTTTTAGATACAGAAATTACTCCGATTGAAGTGATTCATTTTAAGATTACCGTTTTTGGATATAAGTTTAAAAATATGGCTTACATCACAGATGCCGGCTTTATTTCTGACACGGAAAAGGAAAAACTGAAGAATTTGGATGTCTTAGTTTTGAACTGTATCCGAAAATTTGATCCGCATCCGGCACATTTTATCCTTCCAGACGTTATAAAACTGTTCGAAGAGCTAAAACCTAAGAAATTATTTTTAACTCATATCAGTCATCATTTAGGTTTACATGATGTTGAAGATAAACAACTTCCGCTCGGAATGCACCTTGCCTACGATGGTTTGGAGATAAATTTTTAAAATTTTTTCTGTAAAAACTTTTGAGCATTAAAAAAAGTTTCTATATTTGCACACCAATTTAAAACAAACATCAAGCCCAGTTGGCGGAATTGGTAGACGCGCTAGACTCAAACTCTAGTATCGAAAGATGTACCAGTTCGATTCTGGTACTGGGTACTAAAACCTCCAAAATCAATGATTTTGGAGGTTTTTATTTTTATAATTGCGTCACTTTCGTGGCTATTATAATTTAATATTCAGAAATAAGATTTATTCCAACTACCAAATCAGTTCCAGAAAAAGTCGTCGGCGTAAGATGAATAACATATTTATCATTTTCATGTAACATCCCATTTCTCGGATCTAAAAGAATTAATCCTTCATCTGTATCAAAATTACCTTCTGTAATAAGTATTGTTTCTGTTTTATCAAAAACTTTGATATTATGAACTTGAGAAAAATAATTAAATCCGCCAATATCTGTTGCTTTTTTGAATACAATCTTTCTTTCAGTAATATATTGATCAGGTATATTTAAGTTAATTTTAACTGTATTTCCTAATGAAACCGTTGGCAAATAAACTCCATCAGAATTTGCATTTACTCCTGAAATATGCTTTGAAACATTCCATCCATAAGGGCTATTCTGAGCTGCTTTTTTCCAAGGTCTGTACCAAGAATTCGTATTACAGTTTTCGAAAATATAGATAGGGTAAGAAGAAATATTTCCTACTGCATTGCAAATAGACTGATTAATTTGATCAAGTGTAGGTGCAATATTTTTGAAAATGATTCTCAACGGAGATAAATAATCTTCGCCATTATCAATATCATGTGAAATTTTATAATTATACCAATTCGAACAGGTATCAAAAATAATAGTTCCCTTACCTTTAGTCTCAATAGCAGGTAAGCCATTCTTAATAGTAGATCCTCCCATGCCACAAGAATCAAATTTAAATACAAAATTAACACTTTTATTAAAGACTTGAATGAGTTTTGCGCCATTCAGTAATTCAAACCTTGGGCCCCAAAATGAAATATGCGGTTGAGTTCCTCCTCCAAAAGTATCTGGATTAGCATTGCTATTAATTCTAATAACCGTACCTCCTGCACCAGGCATAATAGAACCTTGATAATAAGAGATAGTTTGTCCTTCTATAAAATCAAATAAAATGCCAGTAAAACCTTCTATATCTGTACCATAAAATCTCCAGTTTACTCCTTGATCATTAGCAAGTTTAAAATAAACTGCTGAAGTATCTCCTCCTTTAATTTTACAATCTGTAAAAGTAACTTCTGAAGCCATATCTCCCCCATTACAATCAATGATTTGATTAAAACCTTCAAAAAAACACTTTTCAAATATCATACTTTGAGCATTTGACGCCAATGGTAAACCGCCAACAAAATTCAGAAATTTTCCTTTACTTTTAGAGGTAAATTGAATACCTTTAAAAGTAGAAAAACCAATGATTCCTTGGTTATCCAACATAAAATCATTATTGTTTTCAGGCTCATAAATAATCTCTGTATTTTGCCATCCATCACCTTCAAAAATAAATCTTGCAGAATCCATAGAAACTTCAAGAAGATTTCCGGTAATCTTATATTTCCCGGCGGGAATGACTAGTTTCATAGGATTTCTCCATCCTAAATTCGGAGAGATTGGAACTGATAGATTGTATACTTTTTGCATAGCCAACTTTAATGCATTAGTATCATCAGTAATGCCATCTCCTTTTACTCCAAACCACTTTACATTGACTCCGTTGTCAATTTGTCTTTTATAAAAAGTGTTAACACTTTTTCTATAGATATAATTATCGTCAACCAGGTTTGTTTGTGTATCACATCTTACATAGAAAACATTTTCATGTGTTATATCATCTATTAATTGTACCAAAGGGTCTAATGGTAAAGTATTTGTCGGTTTAAAAAAATCGTCTGCGTAGGTCATAATTTAATTTGTATTAAAATTTTAGTAATCTAGTTTTGTGATTGATCAATCGTTGAATATTCTAATGCAAATCTAACCCTCGCCAACGCCAAAACTTGACGTGTTTTAATAAATGATTGTTTTCCGTAAAAAAAATTATGAAATAGATTTCAGAGTTTTTAATTTTAAACTTTAGTTCAAAAAATATAAATAATTAGTTCAAAAATTCTTTAGTTTTTTCACCTACCTTTTTCAATGACAGGATACTTTCCGAAGTTATACGATCAGCAAACACAGCCCGAAAATGATATTTATATTCATCTGTAAAAGAAAAAGTATCACCTGGAGTAAATAAAATTTTCTGACTTTCACAATACTCATAAAAAGCTTCCATATCCAGATTTTGTGGCAACTCTCCCCAAATACTGTATCCACCCTGAGGTCTGTGGAAATAAGAATTTTCAGGGAAATATTTTCTTAAAGCATCTAATAATTCTATCGCCTGTTTTTCCAATTGTTTTCGAAATGAGCGCAAATGCCTATCATAACTGTTACTTTCCAAAAGTTTTATCATTAATTCCTGATAAATTGGGGTAACAGATCTGCCGAGAGAGAATTTTAATCTTTCAGTTTCAGCATAAAATTTACCTGGATTCAGCCATCCGAGACGAATTCCCGGCGCTAAAGTTTTAGAAAATGATGAAAAAGTCATCACCAAACCTGTTTTGTCAAAACTTCGAATGTTGGAAGGTCTTGTTCCACCAAAATAAAGATCTCCGTAAATATCATTTTCAATGATTGGGATTTGATGAATTTCCGCAATGGAAAGAAGTTCTTTTTTACTTTCATCTGTCATAAGAATCCCTGTAGGATTATGAAAATTTGGAGTAACGACAACTGCCCGAACAGGATTTTCATCACAAATATTCCTGAAATAATTTACATCAAAACCATCTTTATAATGTAAAGGAATTTCAATCGTTTTCAAATTCAAATTAGAAATAACCTCCAAAATAGAGAAAACACACGGACTTTCAACTGCAATCAAATCACCAGCCTTAGTTACAGACGCCAAGGCAATATAAAGAGCCTGCAACGCGCCGTCTGTGATGATCAATTCTTCTGCATTCATCATGCATCCATATTTTGCAGAACGTTCTGTAATCTTTTCTCTTAATAATAATGAACCATTTAAAGGATAATAACGAAGAAGTGAGGCTCCTTTTTCACGGATAACTTCCTGCATCTTTCTTAAAATCAATTTTTGAGGGATTAAAATATCTGTTGGCGATGTAGAATTGAACGAATTGTACTCAAAAGCTTTACTTCGTGTTGATGTGAGTTCAAGGTTCTTATTAAATAGCGAATTTTTTGCAACTGCTAATTGTTTTATTGTGTTTTCAGGAATAGTTTCCTTTTGATTAAAAGCTACAAAATAACCCGAACGCGGAATATTTTCAACCAAACCTTTCATTACAAGATAATCATATCCGTTCTGAACCGAACTTATGCTTAAATGATATTTTTCTTTGATTTCTCTAACAGAAGGCAAACGGGTTCCCAACTTCACTGCTCCACTTTTTATCTGTTCTTCCAAAATAGAAGTAAATATTTCATATTTATAAGTTTGCATACATCTCGAATCTAACTGTTCTGAACAAAATTACAAAATTTACAACTGTACCGATTCAATTTTTCATAACTGTATCTAAATTAAAGCTCAATAATCTCTTACCTTCGAATAAAAAAGAATCCAATGGAAATAGTTTCAAAATTCGCAGTAGGATCCGATAAAGGAGTTGATGATCTTTTTGATGTAAAAAAAGCATTTATTAGAGATACTTATAAGGAAATTGCTTCTTCCGAAAGTATAGAAAATTATATCAAAGAACATTTGGATCACAGGAAAATGATCAATATTTTGAATGATTTGTCGAATCAGCTTATTATGGTTTTTGTGGATGAGCAACCTGCAGGATATTGTTTATTTAAAAGTGGTTCAAACTATTCCGATGCTTCTGAAGGTAAAAAAATGACAGAGATTATAGATTTTGGAATACTTTCAGAATACAATTCATCAGAAGTGAGGATTTCACTTTGGAATAAGGTAAAATCTGCAATCAAATTCACAGATAGTATTTGGATTAATATCAATCAAAATCATCCTCAGCTTGATCTTTTTAAAGATAACAGATTTGAGTTGGTTAAAGAATCACTTTCCGATCCTTTTGGAATCGCTTCTTCCATCTATGAACTGAATATTTCAAATTAACAACACCATTTTTAAGTATAAAAACCTTTGAGATTAACCAATTTCAAAGGTTTTCTTTTGTTTAATTTGTCTCGACTTTTGATATAAAGATTATTCAAAGAATTATGCCTCTTCTTTATTAAATAACTTAGCAGTTTTTTTGACGCAAAGTTTTATGATGCAGAATGATTTATTTAAGTGAGCAAAGAATAATCAACCAAGTTGATTTGATGAAACTGTATTTTCAAGCTTCGCAAAGTAAATTTTATTTGCCTTTGCCTCCTAAAAAATCAAAAGTATGTAATAAAATCTTTGCGTTAAAAAATAAAATTCAAACAAATGAAACCTTGCATAATAAATAAAAGACTTTTAGACAACTCATAAAAGTCGAGATGATTTGGTTTACACTGTTCTATAAAAATTTTAAATTCAACTACTATTTTAAAAATAAAAACCTGTACCCATAATAATACACACTTCTGTATCTGTAACCATAATTTAAGACTTCATAGCTTTGTACTATATAAAGCAAAATATTATGGAAACTACCCTTAAACCTCAAAAACAACTTCAAATCTCAGAAGTTTATATTGCAGATATAGTAGAACTAAAGAATATTTTTCTTCAAATCTCAAACCTTGAAATAGTGACCGAAAATTTTGGTATTCCTTTTCTTATGATCAGGCAAAAAAATAATATCATAGCCTTTGCAAGTCTTATTATTAATCAAAAAGGAGAAACTGATTTTGTGATTTATGAAAAATCAAGTTTAAATGTGGAAGAAAAAGAGAACTTCTTTGCTCATGCTCAGAACTATTTTAAAAGAAATAATTCTGCAAATTACCGTGATCCTGTGCAACTTAAAAGCAGTATCGAGAGAATGATCAATTGGTTGAATATTTGATAAAATCAGCCTAAGAATTTCATACATTTACTTAAAATCCTAACCTTTTATGGCTAAAGATGTCTTATATCTTAAAATAGCAAAAATAATTACCGAACAAATACAAAGTGAGACTTTACAGTTTGGCGACAGATTACCATCACTTCGCAGCGCTCAGAAATTATATAATGTAAGTCTGAATACCATAAAACTGGCCTACATGGAATTGGAAAGCCGTTCTCTTGTTGAATCCAGACCAAAATTCGGATATTTTGTAAGCCAGACCTCAAAACGGAAGTTGGCGCTTCCTTCAGTGATAAAAATTAAAGAATCAGGATTAGAAAAACCGCCTCAAGATTTAATAGATAAGGTTTTCGGAACCATTTCTCATCCCGATCTCACCCAATTTGCATTGGGAATTCCCGGAAAAAGCTTTCTTCCTTTAGCCAAATTGAAAAAATCGATGCTGAATGTTGTGAAGAATAAAAATGACAGCGGAACAAATTTAGAACCAGCACAAGGAAATGAAAATTTGCGCCGCGAAATGGCAAAATGGGCACTGGTTTTAGAGGGGAAAATCACTGAAGATGACCTTGTGATCACTTCCGGTGCGATGAATGCTATTTATCATTGTCTTATGGCCGTTACAAAGCCCGGAGATTCTGTTGCCGTGGAGAGTCCTGTTTATTTTGGGATATTACAGGCCATCCATTTATTAGGATTGAAAGCTGTGGAAATCCCCACCCACCCTATTTATGGAATCGATCTGAATTCTCTGAAAAAAGTTTTACCTAAAATCTCAGCCTGTTGTTTTGTGACCAACTTCAATAATCCGCTAGGTTTTCAAATGCCGGATGAGAATAAAAAAGAACTGGTAAAACTGATCACTGAATATAATATTCCTTTGATAGAAGACGATCTTTATGGTAATTTATACTTCGGGACAGAAAGACCAAAACCCTGCAAATTCTATGACGAAGCAGATCTTGTGATGTGGGTCGGTTCGGTTTCTAAAACATTAGCTCCCGGATATCGTGTGGGCTGGGTGGCTCCGGGGCAGTTTAAAGATAAAATTATTCGTCAAAAATTGGTTCAGACTGTATGCAGTCCGTCATTTTATTCTGATGTTATTACTGATTTTCTTGAACATGGACGATATGATCATCATTTAAGAATGTTTAGAAATAAATTATATTCCAACTATCTTCAAATTCAAAAAGCAGTTGCTAATTATTTTCCTGACAATACTAAAGTTTCTGAACCCAAAGGTGGTTTTATGCTCTGGCTGGAACTCGACAAAAGAATCTGTACAGAAGACCTTTATGATGAAGCTTTCAGCAAAAAAATAAGTTTTGCTCCAGGAAGAATGTTTTCTCAGCATAATCAATACACGAATTGCATGCGTTTGAATTACGCACTGGAATGGACCGATCGTGTAGAAAGTGATCTTGAGAAATTAGGGAAGATGATTAAAAACAGTATTTAATAAGCAAGAAAATCTATTTATAATGCTGAAAAATTCCGGAATCTGTAGGCGTCCAGAATGCTGCTTTTTGTCCGGCTGCTTTTAAGGCATTATTCGACCAAGTGTTGCAGGTATACAGAAAACTGTATTTTCCCTGAGCATCATAAAATGCATCATTATCGCTGTAAACCGCATTGGTAGGAATCAAAATGAAATTTCCGTTTTGATCTTTATCGAATTTATCTTCAACAAACTTTGCAAGATCTTTGTATTGAGATCTGCTGATCATGATTATTTTACAATCGTCTGCTTCTTTCATTGATTTATAATAGGTACAATGCATTGCAGATTCGCCCAACCAAAATGCTGCTTTGAAAGCCGTTGAAAATTTCAGATCTGCCCAAGTCGGCGTGTCTAGATAAAAACCTTTGTCGCCCCACCCGACTCCAATATAATTATAATCTGTTTTCTTTGATTTTGTATTGGCAAAAGGGATTTTCGTACTCCAATCCTGCATATCGTTTTTCACAGGCATTACAATATCTGTATGCACCCCGTTGGTGTAAATATAAATCGGAATTTCTTTTTTCTCTCCGTCATCCTTTTCAGAAATCTCAATAAACGGCAGAAAATAAGCCATTAAGCCGTACAGAACAATAATTCCGACAATGACACCTAAAATTTTAAGGATAGACAATAATACCATCTTCACACTCATATATTTGAATAAAATTTAATTAATAATTTTTCGTAAAAGTATTTGTTTTAATCGGAAAAATGATTAAATTTAGTTACGAAATACACACAAATATGCGTAAAAACATCAAATCCCAGAAAAGATTGAAAGTAAGAGTAAAAACTGCTCCAAAAAGAGTTCAAAAAAAACGTTGATTTTCTAAGAGATTTTATCTTTTTGAAAGTCATTTTTTCTTTTTAGGACAGGCTTTTATTGAGTTTTACTTACCTCTATCTTACCCTCCTTTACAACAAAAAGTATAAGGAATGGACGATTAACCGCTTTTGTTTTGGAACCGAAAAATTCCAGACGAGGATTTATCACCAAAAATCTGAACTATTTTTTATCTGAAGTCTTTTCTAAAAATTCAATATTTCTTTTCAAACCTGCAAATTTTGTTCTCTTGACAGGAGATTTTCTGAAAATTTCTGAGAATAATTCCTGAGTAAGTTCTTTCCATTCCACTTTTTTGAAATTTCTAAGAGCTTCATTCGGTGCAAATCTGGTTTGAAGATTAGGTGCTGAAAATCGATTCCACGGACAAACATCCTGACAGATATCACAGCCAAACATCCAGTCTTCCATTTTATCTTTAAAAGAATCCGGAATTTCATTTTTCAATTCTATTGTTGCGTAAGAAATACACTTGTTTCCATCAATAAGCTTCTCAGAAACGATGGCATCTGTGGGACAAGCATCAATACATTTTCTGCAAGTTCCGCAGTGATCGGTGGTTTCATGATCTGGAATTAATTCTAAATCACAAATAATTTCTGCTAAAAAATAAAAGGAACCATTTTGTTTTGTTATCAGGTTTGCATTTTTTCCAACCCAGCCAATTCCTGATTTTCTGGCCCAGCTTCTTTCCAAAACCGGTGCAGAATCAACAAAAACCCGACAATCAAAATCTCCAATCTCTTCTCTTAATTCATCAACCATTTCACGAAGAATTTCTTTTACCACTTCGTGATAATCCTCTGCGTAAGCATATTTTGAGATCTTATAATTCTCTAATGTTGAAATTTTTTCTTTGGGGAAGTAATTATAGGAAAGTGAAATCACGGATTTTGAACCTTCAACCAACAATCTTGGATCAAGTCTTTTATCAAAATAATTTTCCATGTATTTCATTTCGCCATGAAAATTATTCTTCAACCAATTTTCCAGATTTCTAGCATCTTCTTCCAAAAAATCAGCCTTAGAAATACCATAGCTTTGAAACCCAAAACGCTTGGCTTTGGATTTAATTAATTGTGAATATTTTTCGGCATTCGAATTCATGATTTTTACATTGCAAAACTAAGATTATTTTATAAATTTGTTTAGGCTTTGAATAAATGAATTAAAGCAGGACTTTTTTTCAAAAATCCATGGTCTATATTTAACTTTAAATACAAATACAATTATGTCTTTAACAGAAGTATTAAAATCAGGAAACTATGAATTAATCGACGTTCGTGAGCCAATGGAATTGGAAATGGACGGCAATATAGAAGGTGCAAAAAATATCCCGTTAGGCGAAGTAGAAGATAGAAAAGAAGAATTTTTATCTATTGAAAAGCCTGTGATCATCTTCTGCAGAAGCGGAAACAGAAGCGGAAAAGCATTGGAATATCTTAATTCTCAAGGCTTGAAAGACGGTTACAACGGCGGTGGCTGGGCAGACCTAAAGGCAACTATTGAAGCAAATCAAGGAACTTTTTAAGTTCCTTTTTTATTTAAAATATTTTGTGATGGAACTTAAAGACAGATTCAATCAGCCTTGTTTACAATTTACCCAAGATCAAAACTTGATTGAAAATTTGTGGCTAGAAATTGAAAAGAAATATTCTGAAAAAGGCAGACATTATCATAATCTGGAGCATTTGGAAAATATGTTTTCTGAACTTGAATCTGTGAAAAATAAAATTTCAGACTTCAATATTATTTCTTTTTCAGTTTTTTATCATGATGTAATTTATGATGCTTCATCAAAATCTAATGAAGAAAAAAGTGCTGAGTTTGCGAAGACAAGACTTGAAAACTTAAATATTGAGAAACAATCGATTGAGATAATTTTCAACCAAATTATTGCTACAAAAGCGCATCAAAAATCTGATGATCAAGACACCAATTATCTTTTAGATGCTGATCTTTCAATCCTTGGAAAAGATGTTGAAACCTATCTTGAGTATACCAAAAAGATCAGAAAAGAATATTCTATTTATCCAGATTTTCTTTACAAGCCGGGAAGGAAAAAGGTTTTACACCATTTTTTAGAATTAGAAAATATTTTTAAAACTGATTATTTTAAAGAAAAATATGAAGTTCAGGCGAGAGAAAATATTGAGTTTGAAATTAGTCTTTTATAAGTTTTGGCTAAAGCCGATTTGATGGTTTCAAATTTAAAAGCGGACTAAAGTCCGCTCCTATTGATAAAATCAACCGATTTACTTAAAACCAAATCAGGAACTTCTTTATGAGGTGTGTGCCCAACATTCGGAATAATATATTTTTCTGACTTTCCACTAATCTGACTGATTGTTTTTTCAACCTGATTCAGCGTTCCGTATTCATCCTTTTCTCCCTGAATAAAAAGTAATGGACTTGTGATATTTTTTAAAAGATATTCAATATTCCAGCTTTTGAATCTGTCGCTTAGCCAAATTTCCGTCCAAGCTTTAACGATCATCGGAACTTTATCGCCGTGATATTTTGCTAAACGTTCCGGTAAATCGGTTGTTTTATACGCTTCAAAAGCATCTGAAACTCCTTTAACCGTAATATCTTCAACGAAAATATGTCCAGCCTCACAAATTACAGCTTTTACCTTTTCAGGATATTTTGAAGCGGCAATTAAAGCAATTGTTCCGCCGTCGCTGTGACCAAAAAGAATTGCATTATTGATGTTTAATTCTTCTAATAATTCATTCAATACATCTGCTTCAAGCTCCATGTAATTATTTTCCCTTTCATGAGAAATCATAGGAAAAGATTTTCCGTAACCCAAACGGTCATAAACTAAAGTATTACATTGGGTTTCTTCCGTAATTTTAGAAGGAAAATCTCTCCAAAGTTGTGTACAGCCTAAAGAATCGTGTAAAAAGACGATTGTTGGTTTATTTTTAAATGAATTATCATGTTCTATATAAATTTTTTCACCCTGTACATCTATTATCCTTCCTTCCATTCTGATCAACTTTAATTAAAAGCTCGGAGCTTTTGCTTCTTCAAATTCTCTCAACAAATTACTGAAAACGTTTTCTACAGGTAAAATATCATGAATCAATGCTGAAACCTGACCGATTTCCAATTCGCCATCTTCCATATCACCTTCAAACATTCCACGCTTGGCTCTTGCACGGCCTAATGAAGCAACTAAAGCCTCTGTATTTCTTCCGGTCTGATAAATCCCCTCTAATTCGTTAAAGAACTTGTTTTTGACCATTCTTACGGGTGCCAATTCCTTTAAAGTAAGATGGGTATCGCCTTCATTAAGTTCTGTGATCTTCTTTTTCCAGTTCTCGTGTGCGCTGGCTTCAGTGGTTGCGGCAAAACGAGATCCAATCTGAACTCCGTCTGCGCCAAGAATCATGGCAGCTTTCATTTGGGAACCTAATGCGATTCCGCCGGCTGCGATCAAAGGTTTAGAAATATGTAGTTTTACATTCGGAATCAGACAAAATGTTGTTGTTTCATCTCTTCCGTTGTGTCCGCCCGCTTCAAAGCCTTCTGCTACGATCGCATCAACTCCGGCATCTTCACATTTCACTGCAAATTTGGTGGAGGAAACAACGTGAGCAACTTTTAATCCTTCTTTTTGAAGAGTTTCGGTATATGTTTTAGGATTTCCAGCAGAAGTAAAAACAATTTTCACTCCTTCTTCAATAATGATTTGAATTACTTCATCCAAATTCGGATATAACATGGGTACATTCACTCCAAAAGGTTTATTGGTAGCCTGCTTACATTTTTGGATATTCTCTCTTAAAACGTCAGGATACATGCTTCCTGCGCCAATTAAACCTAATCCGCCACAATTAGAAACAGCGGAAGCCAATTTCCATCCGGAATGCCAGATCATTCCCGCCTGAATAATCGGATATTGTATATTAAAAAGTTCTGAAATTCTATTCTGACTTTGCTGCATCTCGTGAAGTTTTTTAGCTGAATTAAAATCTATAAAATTGCTCATGCTGTAAAAATAATATTTTTTAACGCAAAGGACGTGAAGGTTTTTACTAATGTTGAGAATATTTTTCGTTCGCAAGGGCGTTTCACTCAGCAATGGCTGTTTGGATCCGGCTAAATTTTAAAATGGCTTAAAGTTTCATCAATAATTGGACTGATTTCTAAAAAGCTTTGGCTTAATTTAATAATATCTTGTTGAAGATTTTCAGTTTTTAATTCGAGCCAACCTTGCATTAAAGTTAATGGACCATATTTTACACTTACATTGTCCCAATCTTTTTGATATTTTGTAAATCTATTTCTAAAATCTTCGGCAAAATTCCTACTTTGTATTTTATAGCCTTTTAATTCCCTTAGTTTCAATGCGTGAATGTTATAATATAATCTACCCTCTTCAATCGTTTTATCGCTAATCCATATTGAAAAGAATATTCTGCTTGAAGAGTCTATCGGTGAATAAGGATCATTTGACCATTCGGATTTGTAGATTTTTAATGCGACAGATTCCAGAATTGTTTCAACTGAAAGTTTTAAACCTAAATCATTAAACTCTTTTTGAGAAATCTGGTCAAGCGCTTCTTGAAATTTTTTTTGATAAAAATGATAATCCATTTGTATTGTTTCTGAATTAAAATTAAAAACTTTTCGGTAATTAAGGCACAAAAAAAACCTCCAGAAATTCTGAAGGTTTTGATTTTATTTTTTGGTTGTCTGTTTCTTCCAAGCTCCTTTGAAGTTACAAGAATCATAACGTCCGTTTATTGATATGAATGTCGTCGGTAATTTTGAATTTACAAACTTCTCAATCAGTTCATTTTTCTTTTTGTTAAGCGCCATTTGTTTTATTCTGTCATAATCCGTCTCCATTGTAATTTTATGAGCAGGAATTACATCTTCCATTTTCACGATCTTTACAACCTTTCTCTTTCTTTCATCCTCGTCGTCAAAAGCACTTGTAATATCTCCTTTATTTAAACCTGCCAATTCGTAGCTGATTGATCCCGGAATACTTTCTCTTTCAATTTTGTTTGAACCATCTGCTCCAGGAATGATTCCTGCATTAAATTTAGTTCTTTTGTCATCTGAAAATCTAAAAGAAGCATCTTTAAAGGTAGTTTTTCCATCGATGATCAATGTTCTGATGCTGTCCAACTTTACTTTAGCCGTTTTAATTTCAGCTTCAGTAGGCGTTGCCATCAAAAGAATGTGTCTTGCATCGTAAACTTTTCCAGCTTTTCTTACTAACTGAATGATGTGATATCCGAATTCAGATTCAATCGGATCTGAAATCTCACCTTCCTGAAGGTTCAAAGCAGCTGCTTCGAATGGTTTTACCATCTGGCCTTTAGTAATATTCTTCATCAAACCACCATTAGGCGCAGAACCTGGGTCTTCAGAATAAATTCTTGCCTGACTTTCAAAACTTTCTCCTCCTAGAATGTCCTTTTTAATTTTGTTAAGCCTGTCAATAATTTCCTGCTTGTGAGCTTCTGTCAATTTAGGGTTCATAACAATCTGAGCCAAAGAAACTTCGTCTTTGATCTCCGGCAACTGCATTTTATACAGGTTAAAGAAATCCGTAACCTCGTTAGGAGTAACGTCTGCCTTCTCTGTAATTCTCTGATATTTTGCCTGACCGTAATAGGTATCTGTATCGATCTTTTCGATAGCATTCTTCATTTCGTATCCCGTTCTGAATTTATAAGCTGCCAACATCGACTTTTCGTCCGGGAACTGAGAAAGTAGCTGAGCATATTTCCCATTTGCCTGTTCTTTGATCGCAGCAGAACGGTTTTCAATTAAAGTATCTTTTTTTGCTTCGTAAACAAGAAGTTTATTGTTGATCAAGTTCTCCAAAAACTCACATTTATCTGTATTAGAAGCTCCCTGCTGTTTTGCATAATTCATTTGTTCGTTCACATCAGACTCCAGAACAATCTCATCTCCAATTACCGCAGCAATCCCATCCACTAGTTCTCCAGGTTTTAGTTGAGCTTTCATCATATTTGCTGAGAACAAAATCATGAAAATTCCAAAAAGAAAAGTGATCTTTAGTTTATTTGTCATTTTACTATTTTAAACAAGTTGCAAATTTAGAATTCTTAATGAATTATGCTAAATTTTTTATTATAAATATTTCTTAAAAAGACGTATTTATTGTAGTTCTACATCAAATGTCGTCAATTCCTTGAATTGTCTTAATCTACTGAACATATCAGCTTCGCTTACTTCTTCAATTCTTTCTGTTCCGAATTTTTCAACCGTGAACGATGCCATTGCAGAACCAACGATTAAAGCAGACTTCATTGTTTCGAAATCTATCTTTCCTTTTTTAGCTAAATACGCTGCAAAACCTCCCGCAAAAGTATCTCCCGCTCCAGTTGGATCGAACACATCTTCTAACGGAAGAGCCGGGATTGCAAATACTTTACCGTCGTGGAAAAGTAAAGCTCCGTGTTCTCCTTTTTTAATGATAACATATTTAGGACCCATTGTATGAATCTTTTTAGCCGCTTTTACAAGAGAATATTCTCCTGAAAGTTGTCTTGCTTCTTCATCATTAATCGTGATTACATCAGTTTTAGCAATCATTTCCATTAAGATATCCAACGCAGAATCCATCCAGAAATTCATTGTATCTAAAATAACCAATTTAGGACGTTGGTTCATTTTTTCAAGAACAGACAACTGAACACCTGGGTGAAGGTTTCCAAGTAATAAGATCTCAGAATCTTGCATAGACGCAGGAATCTTTGGATCAAAATTTTCCAAAACGTTTACTTCGGTCGCTAAAGTATCTCTTGTATTTAAATCGTTGTGGTATTTTCCTGACCAGAAGAAAGTTTTTTCTTCTTTTACGATCTCAAGTCCCTCGATATTGATGTTTCTTTTTGTAAACATATCAAGGTGTTCTTGTGGGAAATCTCCTCCTACTACAGAAACAATTCCGGATTTTACGCCCAAAACAGATGAAGTGATCGCGATATAAGTAGCAGCACCTCCTAAAATTTTATCAGTTTTACCAAATGGTGTTTCGATTGCATCAAACGCAACGCTTCCAACAACTAAAAGTTTCATATATTTTTCAATGTATTTTTTAAAGTAATTATTTTTTCCATTCGAAAGTATCCAGCAAATGTTTCATATCTTTTTTGATATAATCCACTGCGGGAGCCAATGAATCCGGTTTAGGTCTTGTATTAAAGTATAAATAAGCAGTCACAAAGTGTTTTGTGCTGTCTGTAATGTAAAATTGAAGATTAGAAGCACTCTGTCCTTTCAACTCATAAAAATTTCCGTACACCTTCTTTTCAGGATATTCGAAAGATTTTGTGTCTATTGAACTTGCTTTAATGGTATGTTCGTACACCATTTTCTCGGCTTCTTTGATATGTTCAGCAAAGTCATTATTAATCGGATAATAGGTCACGAACAATTTTGCCCTCATTTTAGGATAATTCAAATAATACCAACATGGCTTTTTAGCATCGGTAATTTTCGCAAAATCTGAGTATTCAAATGTGTAAGCACAGTTGTTTTCAAATTTCTGATATGTTGGTGTGGGATACTCTAATCTCAGTTCTCCATAAGGTTTGAGAACGGGATCTTTTCCACATGATATTAAAAGCAATGACGCAAATATAAAAATGACCTTTTTAATCATTTTGCAAAAGTACAAATTAGATTTCAGATATAGGAAGACAAATTTCAGGATTTCAATGAGTTTTGGATTTGAATTTTATTTAAATATTATTTTTATTTGTTTTAAACGCAAAGGGCGCTAAGATTTTTTTGACTACTAACTGCTTTTAAGTTCGCAAAGGCGTTTCACTTAGCAAAGAACGCTTTTAACAAAATGCCGTTATTCTGAACGAAACGAAGTGTAGTGAAAGAATCTCAACTTAATTCTTAAAGATTGCCTCGTCGCTTCTCTCCTCGCGATGACATCACAAAATTCGATACGCAGTATGATAATTTTGGATATAAGTTTCCAAAGGTTTTGGGAAAGATCTTTCATAAGAACCTTCAAAATCTGTAATGATGTAATTATTTTCAGCAATAAAATCTGTCCAAACAGTTTCAGAATCAACTTCTACGTTGAAAATTTCTATGCTTAAATTTTTATGTGTCAATTTGTGATTAACTGTTTTCGAACTTTTAATGAAATGCATTAATTCTTCAGAAATCTCAGGTGGAAATTCAAATAACTTTTTCCAAATGAAATCATCTTTTCTTTGTTGAATTAAAAACTGTCCGTTTCTGTGAACAAAATAATATTTTAAACCTAAATCTGCAGCTTTTACTTTTTTAGTTTTAACAGGAAATTCAGAAATTTTATTTAATGAAAAAGCTAGACAGTCTTCATTTAAAGGACATTCTCCACAAAATGGATTTCTGGGTTTACAGATTTCGGAGCCTAAATCCATCATCGCTTGGTTAAAATCTCCTACATTTTCGGGCAAAACTAAAGTCGCCAATTCGGAGAAATAATTAAAAGCTCTAGAATTAGATATATCAAAATCATCCGCAAAAACTCGGCTTAAAACACGATAAAAATTTCCGTCAACGGCAGGCATTTTTCCATTAAAACAGATACTTGAAACCGCAGCAGCAGTATATTTACCTACACCTTTCAGTTTTAAAATTTCATCATAATCAGAAGGAAAAGTTCCTTGATAATCATTCATGATCTGTTGGGCAGCTTTATGAATGTTTATCGCTCTCGAATAATAACCTAATCCTTTCCAATACAGCAAAACCTCATCTTCTTCAGCATTTGCCAACGTTTTCACATCCGGAAATCGTTTGATAAAATTATTGTAATGATTAAGTCCCTGATTGATCCTTGTCTGCTGAAAAACAATCTCGCAGATCCAGATTTTATAAGGATCTTTTGTCTGTCTGAAAGGTAGATCTCTGGCGTTTTGTTTGTACCAATTGAGGAGCTTGTTTCCGATGTGTTTGAAGTCTTGACTTTCTGGATGTTTCAAAAATTTTCGCTTTAATTTTGAGAAAATTGTTTCTCTTAGTGCTTTTTATCTAAACCTAACAGGTTTTAAAAACCTGTTAGGTTTGAATTGTTAAAATTATCAATACAAAGATAATTTAATTTTCTTTTTTTACAGAATAGACCGGAGCGTCTTTTAGCCATTGATATTTAAGACTCTTATCTTTTGCGATAAAACGATAGCCTTCAAGTTTTTGAAGATAAATATACATCGCCTCTTTTTTCAAATCCAGTTTTTGATTAGAAAGAAACTGAAAAGGAAAACTCACTATAGAATCTCTTGTTGTTTTCACGACTTCACCAGCATTAACTTTATATATAAAAATAGGTCTTCCACGTCCGGAATAACTGTCCACAAGCTTCACATTTGAACTTGCGATTACCATTGCGCTCGCTTGGCTTGATTCTTCCGCACTCATTACATACGCCTTTCCTTCCTGGCGCTGGTCTTTAAAAAGATCTATTGCATGTTCAGGGCCCTGAAGTTTTTTGTCTTCACAGCTTACTGCAAAAACCATAAGAAAAATCGGCAAAAGATATATTGACCTGCCTTTCATATTACTTATTTTGAGATTTGGTAGAAAAAAACCGATGTAAAAAAATGCATCGGTTTTTTAGTATAAAAATTTGATTTAGTTTAGTCCTGTGTGTATTGAGACTCCCATTCGTTACCATCATCTCCTTTGTGTCCGTCTAATTTAATAACGAAACTTTTTGTAGGAAAATAAGGCGTCAAACGAATATCAAGCCATACTCTGTCTTTGTTTACTTTATCCTGCTCAAAACGCACGATTTTGAACTTCTCGATCAGTTTATCAGCACCTTTGATACCATCTAAGAATGTAACAATCTGTCTTCTCAGATCATCTTCATTTTTAGAACTCCAGTTTTCGAAAGCTCTTCTGTTTAAGAAATCCAATAAAACTTTAGTTACATAATCGAAAACACGAACAACTGAATACGTCTGAAGTCCGATGTTATCTCCTGTAAACAATGTTTTTGCAGAGAAAGCCATGATCTTACCGTATTCGTTAACCATAGGAACCAGTCCCATTTTTTCCAACTGAGAAATTTCACTTTTCTTCAATTCGAATTTTACAGCATCAACCTCGTTAATGTTACCATGCTTTTTACCGGCAGCAACCTGAGACATCAATGTTTTATGAATTTTTCCGGCTAATGAAGTTGAAGGCGGAAGCTCTACGTTTTCCTCTTCACCTACTTCTTCAGCTCTTCCACGGCCAACAAGCCAGTTACACGTCATAATTACATTACTTCTGTGTAATTCGCCACCTGTAAGATTCGCAGAATGGAATAAATCTACCACATCATCCGGCTTATCAAGATTAGCAAAATCCGTAACCAACATTACTTTGTTTTCGTTACAAATCTTAGCCCATTTTTCGATCACTTTATTTGATCCTAAGTATCCCGGAATCGCCAAAATAGAATAGTTATCTCTAAGATCCAAACGGTCGTAGTAATTCTTAAATTCATCAGAAACCGCATCAATGAAAAGCGGATTATCAAGGTCTGAAACCTGCTCTAAAGTTGCATTAACGATACTTACGTTGTCAACTTTGTCAAGTTCGGTATTTTTGTAAAACTGAGCGACTGTTCTATAGCTTACTTCCAGCTGACGAACTGCGTCCAGCGTATTTTTTAAGTTTGTTTTTAAACTCTGGTCTGCCTGCAATGCTTTCGTTTTGCAGGTATCAGCCATTTTATCAGCAGATTCGTTACCTTCTAAAAGATTAACCCAAAGATTAATTTTTTGAAGCAACTCTTTTCTTTCATCTGTCTTATTATTATCGGTAAGGAAAATTTCTTTCCTTGCTTTTCTTGTAGGGTTCATGTTGGCGATGCCATCCACAACTGATTCAACAAATCCGAAACCTCCAATTTTATTGAGCTCGGCGATCGGGTTACCTTTCGGCTGACCTCCCTGTTGTTGCTGTTGACCTTGTTGCTGGTTTTCTGCCGCTTGTAATTTACTATCCATGATTAATGTAAAGTCTTTAGATTATTTTTCAAGTTCTTGTGCCACTTCTTTCAATACTTCCACAAACGCAGCTCTTGTCTGATCGTTTTCCAGCATATTACGCAGAATCTTATTAGTTTTCAGCTGGCGAACAATTTTGTTGTATTGCTCTTGCTCCATGCTAAGTTCTTGTAAGTAATTTGATTTCTGAGTAAGATTTTTGGGAGTGAAGTCCGCAAGATTTTGAAAACGGAATTCCTCTTCTACCACACCACCGTCCTCTGTTTCGTGCTGTACAGACACAGAAGGTTGGAAATGTTTGAAGACGTCGTCCACAGTCTTTAATCCTGTTACAATTTCAGGGACATAGGTTTCGTCGGTCGTAAGCTGACTCACAATCAGTGACTTATTCTCTTGTATTTCCTGAATAGCTTCATTAGCGTCTACTTTTACCTCGTTTCCGCCAACACCATAATTAAACATTGCCATATTATTATTATTTTGAGATTTTAGATTTTGGTGTGAATTGGTTTTATCATCATCAAATAACTTACCAATCCAATGCTTAAATTTAAAAAAAAACTGTAACATACAAAATTTTGTTAAGATTTTTCTTGAAATATTTAATATTACGTATTATTTATAACCTAAAGTTACGATTTTACGATGTCACTAAACTATGAAAAATAAATAAAAAAACGCATCATTTCTGATGCGTTTTTCTTTTCTAACAATTTTTGGCTATGTTACCAAATTTTTATTCTGTCCTGAGGAGCTTTATACATTTTGTCTCCAGGCTTAATATCGAAAGCTTTTATGAAAGAATCCTGATTAACCAAAGGTCCGAATGCTCTGAAAACTCCAGGCGAGTGCGGATCTGTTTTAACCTGATTCGTCATATACTGATCTGTAGATTTTGTTCTCCAAACTGTTGCCCAGCTCATGAAGAATCTCTGATCTTGTGTAAATCCGCTGATTAATCCCGGATTTCCTTTGTCTTTAAGGTACATTTGAAGCGCATCGTAAGCAACTGCTACTCCACCCAAATCACCGATATTTTCTCCACTGGTGAATTTTCCGTTTACAAAACTTCCTTTTACGGGTTCGTAAGCGCTGTATTGTGAAGCTAACTGACCTACTTTAGCATCAAAGTTTTTACGATCGGCATCTGTCCACCAATTATTAAGGTTTCCATCACCGTCGAAACGAGAACCGCTGTCATCAAATCCGTGAGAAATCTCATGACCGATAACCGCTCCAATTCCACCAAAATTTACCGCTGCGTCTGCATTAGGATTGTAGAAAGGTGGCTGAAGGATCGCTGCAGGGAAAACAATCTCGTTGTTTGAGCCATTGTAGTAAGCATTTACCGTCTGTGGAGTCATTCCCCATTCTGTTTTATCAACAGGTTTTCCTACTTTGTCTAAACTTTTCTGATATTGCCATTCAGACACATTTTGAAGATTAGAATATAAAGTTCCACTCACTTTTGGAGATTCTACTTTTAATAAACTATAATCTTTCCATTTGTCAGGATAAGCGATTTTTACTGTGAATTTTGATAATTTTTCCTGAGCTTTTACTTTTGTTTCAGGAGACATCCAATCCATATCATTGATATGCGTTTTGAATGATTTTAAAATATATTGAATATATGTCTCCATCTGAGCTTTTGCTTCCGGAGTGAAGTATTTTTCAACATATAATTTACCAAAAGCTTCTCCAAGAACGCCATTTACAAGAGTCAATCCTCTTTTATTCATCGGACGTTGCTCTTTTTGGCCTTGAAGATATTTTGAATAGAAATCAAATCTGATCTGCTCTAAATTTTCATCTAAATTGGAAGCATTTCCATTCACTAAATGATATTTCAGATAATCTTTCAATAACGGAAGGTTTTTCTGCGTGATGAACTGATCCATATTTTGGTAATATTTCAATTCACCAACGATTACTTTATCGGTTTTTACTCCTGCATCCGTTAAATATTTTGCAAGATTTACATTTTTAACCAACCCAGATAATTCAGATACATTTTTAGGGTTGTATCTTAAATTGGCATCTCTGTTTTGCTCAAGAGTCAATAAATAATTGGCCAGTTGTTTTTCGAAATCAACTACATTTTTTGCAGCTGCATCAGAATTTTTATATCCCAAAACTCCGAATAATTTCCCAACATACGTTTGATATTCAGCTAATGTTTTCGTGTTGGCTTCGTTTACTTTTTGATAGTAATCTCTTCCTAAACCAAGATCCGGACCGCCAAGATATACCGCATTCATAACAGAATTCTTCATATCTGCGCCTACTCTCCATCCGTAGAAAGAATTGTCGCCTAATTTTGTAGCATCCAACAAATATTTCTGAAGATCATTGACGTTTTTAATAGCATCAATTTTTGCTAAATCTCCTTTGATTGGAGCCAGACCGTCAGCATTTCTTTTCGCTGTATCCATGAAAGATGCATACAGATTCTGGATCTTTTGACCCTCTGAACCTGTTTCATACTTTTCAGATAAAATTTTGTTTAAAATATCCAAAGAAGCATCATCTACATTTTCTCTCAATGCATTGAAAGATCCCCAGCTCGCTTTATCAGAAGGAATTTGAGTAGTTTTCACCCAATTTCCGTTAACATAGCTAAAAAAATCATCCTGTGGACGCACACTTTTATCCATATAAGATAAGTTGATCCCCTCTTCTTTTGCTTCTTTCTTCACAGGTTCTACAGCAACCACTTTAGGCTCTGTTTTTGTACTTGTTTCGGCAGTTTTTGTCGCACCACACGAATTTAAAAATACGATACCCGAAAGAGCAAGTATCCCAATATTTAGCTTTTTCATTAAAGATAATTTTTGATTTTACACAAACTTACCAAATATACGAATTTATGTTATAAATAATAAGTCATAATTGATAAATGATCTTGAGTTACTAGTCATATGTTATGATTATGAGTGAAAAAAAGTGTATTTAAATTTAAGTTTTGGCTAAAGCCTTTTTTGAAATTTTTGAAGTTAAAAACGGGCTAAAGCCCGTTCCTATTGATGTCATCCTTCAACTCCGCTCAGGATAACATCGCTAATACTTACTTTTTAAATAACAGACCGAAACCCTAGCCCCGATTGGCGCGGCATCCTTTTTGGTTGCGGCGGAGCGAAGCGGAGCCGTAACCAAAAAGATATAGCAGAAAGCGGGATAAAGCTCCTTAAAAACAAAAAAACCGCTCATTTCTGAACGGTTTGTAATATTATTTATCTGATTATTACCAGATTTTGATTCTGTCTGCAGGAGCTTTGTATAATTTGTCTCCAGCTTTTACATCAAATGCTTTGTAGAATGCATCAACATTGATAAGTGGTCCAAAACTTCTGAAATATCCAGGAGAGTGAGGGTCTGTTTTCACTTGGTTAACCATGTATTTCTCACTTGATAAAGTTCTCCAAACGGTTGCCCAGCTTAGGAAGAATCTTTGATCTTGTGTAAATCCGCTGATTGATCCAGGGTTTCCTTTATCCTTCAGATACATTTGTAATGCATCGTAAGCGATGTTTACTCCACCTAAGTCAGCGATGTTTTCACCGTTTGTGAAAGTTCCGTTAACGAAAGTTCCTTTTACAGGCTCATACTTGTCATATTGAGAAGCAAGAGCTTTAGTCGCTTTTTCGAAGTTAGCTTTGTCTTCAGGAGTCCACCAATCTACTAAGTTACCATCTGCATCAAATTGTGCACCTGAATCATCAAATCCGTGGCTCATTTCGTGACCGATAACTGCACCAATTCCACCGAAATTAACAGCAGCATCAGCTTGTGGGTTGAAGAATGGAGGTTGAAGAATAGCTGCAGGGAATACGATTTCGTTGTTTACCGGATTGTAGTAAGCATTTACAGTCTGTGGCGTCATTCCCCATTCTGTTTTGTCTACAGCTTTTCCTATTTTAGCTAAATCTTTATTGTACTGCCATTCTGAAAGGTTCTGAAGGTTTGAATATAAATTTCCACCTTTAGATTCAGGAACGATTTCTAATTTAGAATAATCTTTCCATTTGTCAGGATAAGCAACTTTTACTGTAAACTTATTCAATTTCTCTGTTGCTTTAACCTTCGTTGTAGCAGACATCCAAGCTAAGTTGTTGATGTGAACTGCAAAACTTTTCTTTAAATAATCGATCAATTCAACCATCTGAGCTTTAGCTTCAGCAGGGAAATATTTCTCAACATATAATTTACCGAAAGCTTCACCCAGAGAACCATTGATTAACTCATATCCTCTTTTGTTAAGTGCTCTTTGCTCTTGTTGACCTCTTAAATATTTACCGTAGAAAGCAAATTTCATGTTTCCAAGGTTTTCGCTAAGGTAAGAAGCACTTCCGTGGATCATGTGGAACTTCAAATAATCCTTGATTACAGGAAGATTTTTAGCATTCACCAATTGATCAAAGTTTTTGTAATATCCGATTTCTCCGATGATTACTTTATCTGTAGTTACTCCAACTTTTTTAAGGTAAGCAGGAATATCAACCCCTTTTACCAATGTTGAAAGCTCAGCCATTGTTCGTGGGTTGTACTGAAGCGTGTTATCACGGCTCTGCTCGTTCGTTAAATATGTTTTTGCAATGCTCTTTTCGTAATCAACGATTCCTTTTGCAGCAGCATCAGCATTTTTATATCCTAATTCTTTCAACATAGAAGCTACATATTTCTGATATTCAGCAATAGCTTCTGTGTTTTTTTCGTTTACTTTCTGGTAATAATCTCTTCCTAATCCTAAAGAAGCGTCTCCTAAGTAAACAGCGTTCATTTTAGAATCTTTCAAATCTGCATCAACTCCCCAACCGTACAACGTATTTTCTCCGTCTTTCGTTACAGAAATAAAGTAGTTTTGAAGGTCTGCAAGATTTTTAATTGCATCAATTTTGTTGATGTTTTCCTGGATAGGCTTAATTCCGTCTGCATTTCTCTTCTCCATGTTCATGTACGTTGCGTACAAATCCTGGATTTTTTTACCTTCGCTTCCGTCAGCAAATTTGTCCTTTAAAAGAGAGTTCAGGATCGTCATTGAGTGATTATCAGTATCATCAGCCAATTTGTTGAAACTACCCCAAGTCGGTTTGTCAGAAGGGATCTTGGCAGTTTTCATCCAAGTTCCACTTACGTAGTTATAGAAATCGTCTTGTGGACGTACAGATTTATCCATCAAACTAAGGTCTAAACCTTTGTCTGATCCTCCTTTTTCAGTAAGTGCCATTGCTGCTTTATTTGATTTAGACTGAGCCGTCACTGTATTTAGTGAGCAGACTCCTGCTAATAGAAACAAAGAAAGTGTTAATTTTTTCATTATGATAACAATTTATACAATATGTATGTTCTTTTAATTATTTGTTACTTTTATTTGAACAAATTTAAAAAAATATCATGAAGTTGTAATTTCTTTAACGTTCCCTGTTCTCTTTAGAAAGCCCCAAGACTGCATTTCGCCTTTCAAAGCTCTTCTCAAACTTCTGAATAACACAATATACATCAGCCATCTGTACCCGAATCTTTGCGGAATAACATACAGTAAATTCACCAATTTCTCTCTCTGCATCATAAAAGCAATTATTGCCAATGACGCGTCTACCAAAAGAAACAGTAAATAATAACTGAATATTTTTTCTCCATTACCCGATAAAATTCCAAAAAACATAATGACATCGGCAAACGGCGAGAAAAACGGAATAATATATTGAAACAATAAAATATTCGGCATTGCCCAAAGTCCTAAACCTTTATATTTCGGGTTTAAAAATGTTTGTCTCTGTTTCCAGAACATCTGCATAATTCCGTAGGTCCAGCGAAAACGTTGTTTTAAAAACTGACTCACTGTTTCCGGAGCTTCCGTTATAGCAACTGCTCTGTTTTCATTCGCAACGGTGTAGCCTTCTCTTAAAATTTTCACTGTTATGTCGCAGTCTTCCGCCAAAGTATCTGACGAATATCCTCCAACTTCATGAATCACTTCTTTTTTAAACGCTCCGATCGCTCCAGGAATTACGGTAATTGCATTAATATTAGCGTACGCCAATCGATCAAAATTCTGACTGGTCGTGTATTCTATAGCCTGCCATTTTGTTAACCAGTTCACCTGATTTCCCACTTTCACATTTCCGGCTACCGCAGCAATTTTCTCTTCTGGGGCTGCATTTAAAAATCTTGCGATAAGATGTTTCACAGCGTCTTGTTCCAGTTTTGTATCCGCATCAATACAGACAACATATTCAGCATCGGTTTTAGAAATTCCAAAATTTAAAGCGGTTGCTTTTCCGCCATTAGACTTGCTGAATATTTTTAATTTTGGATGATTTAAAAACTCTGAATTTGCTTTTTCATACGTCATATCTTTACTTCCATCATCCACCATGATGATATCAAAATTGGGATAGGTTTGCTTTAATAAATTTTTTAATGATGAAACAATATTCACCTCTTCATTATAAGCAGGAACGATAATCGAAACTTTTGGATAAGAATCCAACACAGGGAAACTGCCTAGTTTTTTCTCTTTTTTTCGTTCTTTAATTGCCCAATATGCCATCAATAATAATCTGATCAATCCTAATCCTATGAAAATAGTGAAAAGTGCTACCAGAAAATGACTGATTCCATAAATCACAGTTGCCAACACTAAGTTAAGTTGCATTACGTAATATGATCTCGTTTTAGGAACTTCAGGCATCAATTCGTTTTTACTTTTATGTAAAATACTTGAAAGATTGGTAAAATGATATCCTTGTTTTTGAAGCATCGGAATCAAAATTTTAAGTGCTTTAATTGTTTCTTCTCTTGTATCTCCGCCTGCATCGTGAAGCAGAATGATATTTCCTCTCTCCTGTTTGATTCCTGCCAAGACACGTTGTACGATTTGATCTGCTTTTATTCCGGGTTGCCAATCTTCCGGATCTATACTTTCTCCGATATCCAAATAATTCTGTTGTCTTGCCAACGCCACAGGAATGATCTCCTCAGAAGTCGTCGGCTCTGAATCGGCATTATAAGGCGCTCTGAATAAAATTGTGCTGTGTCCTGTGATACATTCTATCAATAATCTTGTCAGTTTTAATTCCAACAAGGCTCTTTGAGGGCTTACTTTTGCAACGTTCTCGTGCGTAAAAGTGTGATTTCCGATCTCGTGACCTTCTCTGTAAATTCTTTTTACAAGCGGAAGATTTCTTTCTGCATTTAATCCTATTAAAAAGAAAGCTGCGGGAACATGGTATTTTGATAAAATATCTAAAACCTGTGGTGTATAAGTTTCATCGGGGCCGTCGTCAAAGGTCAGAACAAGCTCTTTCTGCGGTGCGCTTCCATATTTTTTAACCTCGTAAGAACTTGGATAAGTCACATAATTTTCATCGGTAATGATCTTTTCTTTGGGATCTACTTCCAATGAAATTTTGCCGTCATGTGGTGTATTTAAAACATCCAGAACTTCACCGTCACCGATATAATCGACCATGGTTTGTCCTTTCACATTTTCCAGTGTTTTAAAGTTAAACTTTTGCATTCCTGCTAAAGTCAGATCTTTATCATAGAAATTCCAAATTCTGCTATCTTCACTTCCCAATCTCCAGATTGCGGTTCCGGCCAGCGGATATTCAGAAGAAAAACGCATCGTATTGAAAATAGAAGTCGCATCGTTAAAAAATACGGTATGTACGTTTTTATTAGAGTCAGTATAAGAATAATTTAGGTTAAAAGTATCATCATTAAAATTGATATAAGACTTGCTGGCATGCGCCTTTGTGATCGCCTGCATGTAAGTAACGGAAGTGTTGTCGTCTTTGTTGGTACTCCAGTCATATCCATAAGCTCCAAGCCCTAAAATAACTTTATTAGGTGTTGTTTTCTTTAAAATTTTACCGGTTTGTGCTTCTATCCATTTTTGAGAAGAAATAGGTCCGGCATCACTGTCAGAAGAGTATTCATCATAAGCCATCAAGACGAAATAATCTACGTAAGGATTTAGCTTTTCGATGTTATAATCATCATTATCCGTCATCACATCCATTGCGACCAACAGATTATTCTGCTTGAACGTCAATGAAAGTTCCTGCATAAAATCAATAAGAAACTCATCAGAATCCAAATTCATATCTTCAAAGTCAATATTGATTCCTTTAAAGTGAAACTTAACGCATTGTTGCGCAAGTTTTTGAATAAGTTTAGTTCTAAGTTGTGGACTTTTCAGGACTTTTCCCAATCCTTCGGAGCGGAATTCACGATCAGAGTTATTACTTAAGATCGGCATGGCTGCAACACCTGTTCTTTTAATGATTTTGTAACCTTCTGGATCTACATTCGTTTTTAGATCTCCCGTTTTAGGATTTAGGAAAAACCATTCCGGAAAAACTAGATTGATGTGTTTAATATTTCGTTTCAAAGACATCAAAGACTGCGGATCCCACGCTACATAAAACGCAGAACGAATACCTCCGGGAAATTGTGACCAGCTTCTGTTTTGATTTTTGAGTCTTTCAACTCTTGCTTTTTCAATTTTTGAAAGACTGGTATGAATTGTTTTTTCTGAAATAAAACTTCTGAATCCTTTATATTCTTTCGATATTTTATTTTCCTGAAGATATGGCTTAGCCGCTGTAATAATAGATTTATAATCTTCTTTGAAGGGAATTTTAGGACTTTTATCCAATTTCATCATCATCCCTAACGCCAAAAACAGCAGTACGGCTACGAAGATGAAAATACGAGATCCCCACTGCACATTTCTCCAGCGTTTCTTATTATTGGTTTGAAAAATTTGGTTTGATTTTTCCACTTTCTTACATTTTCGGATTCAATGTCAAAAAGCGTGAAAAAGTATATAAAATTTAATTAAAATAAAATTAAAAATGAATTGGTTCTTACTCATTTATAAGTATTCCCACCAAATCCTGCAGAATTTTCTGTGATACAAAATTCATAAAATCCAGCCTTTCTAAGTGTGGCATGTATAATTTTGAACTATGTTCTTTATCATTAACCCTAATAGAATAGAAAACGGTTCCAATATCTTTTCCATCCTCTCCTTTTCCGGGACCTGCAACTCCGGTTGTGGATAGTGAAATATTGGTATCAAATAAATTCTGACAACCTTTTGCCATTTCCTGTGCAACCTGTTCGCTTACAACGGTAAACTCATCAACTGTTTCTTTTTTAACCTTTAAAATCTCAATTTTCTTTTCTGTTGCATAAGGAATAATTCCACCCAGAAAATATTTTGAACTTCCCGAGTTTGAAGTGATCATTTTTGCCAATTCTCCTCCGGTACAGCTTTCAGCCGTTGAAATAGTTAATTTTCTTTCAATTAAAAGTTCACCAAGAATTTTTTCAATTTTATCCTCAGTTGTGGCGATCACATTATCTCTAATTAAAGGAAGTAATTTTTGAATTTCTTCTTCTAATTGTTGCTGTAAATACAATTCATTTTCACCTGTGGCAGTCAATCTTAACTTTACTCTGGTTCCGATTGGAAGATAGGATAACGCCAAATTTTCAGGAAGAGCAAGTTCCCAATCTTCAACAATATCTGCCAAAATACTTTCAGGAATTCCAACGACGGAAATAATTCTTGTCGTGATATAATTAAGACTATATTTTTCCTTTAAATAAGGAACTATCTGATCTTTAATCAAAGGTTTTACTTCATAAGGAACGCCCGGAAGACTGAAACATAATTTCCCATCTTGCTCCATCATCATACAAGGTGCCGTTCCGAAATTGTTTTGAAAAACCGTAGATTTTGTAGGAACAAAGGCCTGTTCGCGGTTTCTTTCCAGAATTTCCAGTCGGCCACGTTTTTCCATATACGTTCTCAAATGCTCAAAAGTAACCTCATCCAATGCAATTTCATCATTGAAAAATTCGGCAAGCGCCTTTTTTGTTTTATCATCTCTGGTTGGGCCTAAACCACCTGTTGTAATGATCAAATCTCCAATTTTAAACGCCTCTTTTAAAGTGTTTTTAATGGTTTCAATTTCATCTGAAATAGTGAAAATTTGCGAGACTTGTACGCCTATATTTTTAAGTTCAGTAGCAATAAAATTAGAATTGGTATCAACGGTATTTCCCGAAAGTATCTCGTCTCCAATAGTAATAAGAACAGCTTTTTCCATATTATAATTCTTGAAAAAAATTCTGCTACAAATGACGGAAAATTCTGTGTAGTGAACAAAAGAAAACGATTTTTTATATCTTTGGTTTGAACTGTTTAAAACTATAATTAAAAATTATGTCTAAATATGATGATGCTTCATGGCATTATGGAGGAGATTTTCCTGAAGGGCTTCCTTCTAAAAACGGCGCCACACATACAGGAATGTTTCTGAACTGGTGCATTCACAACAACTTGCATTCCGAAGAAATGAAAGAAGATTTCAAAGATGAAATTGAAAGTTTAAAAAGAAGAGAGATTACCGGAGCAGAATTTCTCCTTGAAGTATGTGATGGAAAATTCACTGAACATGAGCTTAATGATCTTGGAAATAGTTTTGCAAAAGATTATTACGTGGATGAAACAGATTTTGCTGATAAATTCAGTTCTTTCGCCACAGATTATATCAATATTTTTGACAATAAAGCCGAGGAAAGTGATTATGAATATGAAACATTCTATCATATTGAAGATACCTATGAAAATTATGACTTGATGAAACTTGCCATTGATCATCGTTTTGAGGAATGGAAGGAGTATAAAAATTTGAATTAATTTTTTTGTCATTGCGAGGAGCGTAGCGACGAAGCAATCTCACTTAAACAGAGTTAAACTTAACTTTTCTTAAACTCTTAATATAACTTAATGGTTAAAAATTTGAAACATTAAGATTTATTTAAGTTGTTAAGATTATTAAGAGATTGCTTCGTCGCTACGCTCCTCGCAATGACTGTTAATCATGTTTTACCCAGATTAATTCATCTGTATTGTAACCTATTCTTTTAGCTTTTTCTAGAAAACGTTGTTTGATGCTTTCAGGAATTTCTTTAGTTCGGGATAGAATCCAGATATGTTTTAAACTGCTTCCGACAATCAATGCGTATTGATAATCATCGTCAATATCAATTACGTTATATCCGGCCCAAATGGGTTTAAAAAATGATACTTTTAATCGAGCTTCAGTTTTATCTTTTACAAATTTGGCTTCACCAATTGACTCTTTCCATTCTTTTTTGATGTAATTGTAGCCTTTATTATCTACTCGGATTGTTCCGTTTGGATTTTGAGAATAGGTTGCCGTCACGTTATCCATGTTTTTCTCGAACCTGTAATCGAAACGGGCAATTTCATACCACTTTCCTAAATATTTTTCTGCATTAAAATGGGTAACTGCTGTTGCGCCTTTAGGAATTCCTGTTGAACATGAATTAAGAATAATGAAACCCAAAATCCCCAACGAGACGGGAATGGCAATTTTCTGAAAATTTTTCATAATAATATACATTTCGTGGTTACTATGGAAGCTTCAAAAATAATGCCTGAAAAATTTCAATGTTAATTTATGAAATGGTATTAATTTTAACACAAAGTGCACAAAGTTTTTTTTAAACTACTAAATGCTTTTAAGATCGCAAAGGCGTTTCACTCAGCAAAGATCACAAAAATCTCGAATAATTATTCGTTAAGAAAAAACCTTCAAAAAGTTATCTTTAAAACTTCCGGAAACCTCAATTTCAGTACTATCAGAAAGCGTTGCTGTTCCGCTTTTATGGTAAGATTTTACAAAATTGGTATTGATAATATGGGAACGGTGAACTCTTACAAAAGGGTTTTCAAGCAAATCGTCAAAATGTTTTAAAAATCTGCAGACCATCTTTTTAGAACCATCCGTAAGATAAACCTGTGTGAAATTTCCATCTGCCTGAAGCCTGACAATATCTTCCGTTTTTACAACATCAAAGCCTTGCAGTGTTGGAAGTATCAATTGTTGTTTTTCGGGTTTCAATTTTAAATTTTTAAGGAGAATTTTATTACGGTTAAGTTCATCTTTATTTTCAATATTTTCTGCGACTTTATTTACCGCCACAATAAGCTCCTGAATATCAATTGGCTTTAAAATATAGTAACTAGCAGATTTATTCAGTGCCTGTAGAGAATATTGAGAAAATGCTGTAATGAAGATCGTTTCGTAGGAAAATTCTTTTGTAGCTTCCAACACATCAAAAGCATTTCCGAAAGGCATTTCTACATCAAGGAAAACAAGTTGGGGTTGTTTTTCAGCAATCAAAGGAACTCCTTCTTTTATATTTTCGGCTTCACCTAAAATTTCAACTTGCGGACAATATTTTGTGATGTAGTTTCTCAAAACTTCTCTTGCGATAAGCTCGTCGTCTACGATTATGGCTTTTATTTTCATATTTTTAGGGTTTAGGAAATAGGAATTAGCTAAATGTTAAATATTTACAATTGACTTTTTCACAATTTATAGCTCACTTCCACCAAAACTCCTGGTTCAGTTTTTTTATCTGTGATTTTACATTGAATATCACGATTGTACAAATCATTCAATAAAGTGATTCTTTCGAGCGTATTTTTCATTCCGCGACCTTCTCTGTTTTTTTGGTGCTCTGTCTTTTGCTTTTTGCTTTCTTCAATTCCAATTCCGTTATCTTCAATGATTATTTTTAGGTTTTGATCGTCCTTTTCAAAACTTAATTTTAAAAATCCTTTGGTCGTTCTGTAACGTAATCCGTGCCAGATCGCATTTTCTAAAAATGGTTGCACCAGCATTCCGGGAACTTGCAGACTGTGCATATTCAGATTTTCATCAAATTCAATTTCATAATCAAACTTGTCTGAAAAACGAGTTTTTTCCAATGCGAGGTAATTTTGAAGCAAATCCAATTCCTGCTGAAACGGAATAAAATCTTCCGTGGAATTTTCCATTACGCCACGCATTAATTTTGAAAATTTGGTTAAATATTGGTTGGCTTCCAGTTCATTATTCATCGCAATGAAATGGTTTACACTATTTAAACTATTAAAAATAAAGTGTGGATTCATCTCTCTACGAAGCGATTGCAATGCTATTTTCTTATTTTTAATCTGAACTTTTTTTAATGTTCTGAAAATAAAAACGATCAACACCGTCAACAAAACTAAAACTCCGATCAGGCTGTAATTAAAGACATTTTTCTTGCGAATTAATTCGTCTTTTAATTCTCTTTCCTTTTCTAATTGAGAAATTCTCTGTTCAGTGTCTTCCAGAACTTTATTATCTACCAAACTTCGATCTTTAGAAACCAGATCAGGCAATTTTCCAAGAAAATCTCTGTACAATTGAACGGAAGCATCCGTATTATTTGAAGTATTGTAAAGACTGTCAAGCCTTTTTACGCTTTTCTGAGCTTCCAAAGTATGGCCTTTTTCTAAGGCAATTTCGTAGGCTTTCTTTAATAATTTAATAGCTTCTTCCGCATCATCTTTTTTGATATAAATATCCGCTAATTCCTGAATTTGATTGACTTTCTCCTGAGAATTATCTTGAACGAAATCTTCTTTCAAGACTTTCTTTTTCGCTTCAATCGCTTTGTCGAAATTTTTGTTTTCAACATAAAATTTGGTCAGTTTCTGATTGATTTCTAACGCTTGCTGAGGTGCTCCTTTTTTAGAAACCTGATAGGCATTATTTAAGTTTTCCTCGGCTCTTGGAATATCTTTTTGCTGAATATTGACGTCCGCCATTTGGCTGTAACTCGCTGCAAGATCTTCTTTTTCATTCGCTTTTTGGCTAAGATCAATATTATTCTGAATAGCTTCTGCTTTCATGTCCTGCGAAGGAGCAGAAAGTCTTGCTGCATCATTAGAATTAACCGCTTTACTTTTTGATGAATAATTAACTTCCGCAGCACGGCTATAATTACTGATCGCAGGAGTAATTTTATTTTGTTTTTCCTGTGACTGAGCCAATTTTCGGGTTACTTTTTCGATATTAGGTTTATCGTTGAGTTGTTCGTAGATATTTTTAGATTTAACAAAATACTCTTCACCTTTCCCAAAATTTCCATTATTGAAAAATGATTCCCCGATATTGTAGTAAGAATCCGCTTGTGCAGAGATGTCTTTATTATCAACTGCTTTCTTAAGCTTTTTACTTTCGGTCACAACTTCCTGCGCAACATTTGTAGTTTGAGAATAGATTTTATTCCCAAAGCAGATCAAAAAAAGAAGTACAAAAAGTTGAAGCATTTTCATAAAACAAAGATATACATATATATAGTTTGCTCAAAAACTATTCACCAAGTGAAATTGGCCACTCACCAAGTTTTCATCATTAAAAATCTGATATAAAGTCATTTAGTAAAATAAAATTGAAACTGAGTTAACATTAACAGAATCTGCTTTCCTTACATTTGTAATACACCCAATTATCATGAAAAAAATTTTTATTTTCTCCTTTTTAATTATTTTGTTTCTCCAAAGTTGTTCATTTCTTGAACAAAATAAATTTATTGAAACGAAAGTGATTTCAAGCGACCTCAACGAGCAAATTATCTATAAATTTTACCACTTGGGAATCAACAAATATAAGGTTGATTTTTATTCGGTTCATCAATCAGATTCTACTAAATTGTTCGAGCATTTCAGTAATGATGCATTGTTTAGTTCAAATATTTATAAAATTTCTCAGAGTAAAAATGAGATCGTTATAAGTACACAACTATTTTCTAAAGAAAAGAAGTTGATTACACGAAATGGGAAATCTATTATTCTGACAAACAGATAAAAGCTGTCTTTTCATTGAACAGGAACGCTCACCAAGTGAAACGTTCTGTTCACCACTTGCTCCGTTTTTTCAAATGATTCCGTGATTAAGTTTGTGCATAATTTAAACTTAATCATTATGAAAAACATTTTATGTTTTGCTTCGGCTCTATTATTTCAATTTACATTTTCGCAGGTTTCAGGGAATATTAATTATCAAAATCAAGTTCGTTATGTTGATAATAATATTGCAGTTGCTATCCCTTCAAATAATGAAATCTTCATTAATATTAAAGGACTTGCCAATGTAAAAGCAGAAAAGTATGTTGCTATTTTCAGTCTTACGCAGGTGGGAGAAACTGCAGAAGAAGTGAATGAATTAATGGATAAGCGCCTTAACACAGCACTTTCCCAAATAAAAACAAATAAAACAATAGAAACTTATATTGATATGGTTTCGTTTGTTCCTGTTTATAATTACACTGTTGAAAAAAAGATTTTCAGCAGAAAAACATACAATGAAGTTCCGGGTGGATTTGAATTAAAGAAAAATCTTCATATTCAATTTACAAATCCTTCGCAGCTCAACGATATCATTACCATTCTTTCTAAAAATGAAATTTATGATCTTGTAAGAGTAGATTATTTTGCAAGCAGTCTGGAAACCGTGAAAAAGGAATTGATGAACAAAGCAAGAATCACTCTTCAGGAGAAGGTTAAAAACTATGAAACGATGCTTGGAGAAACTTTTGCTAACACAACCAAAAGCATCAACGACGGTTTCAAAACTTCACTTCCCACGGAAATGTATAAATCCTACGAAGCTTATAACAGCTCTACTCTAGCGCTTTCAAGGATTGCTAATGTTAATCAGGCTGCTAAAACGGCAACACTCTATTATCAGCCGATTCTTGACAAGGAATTTGATTTCGTCATCAATCCTACAATCTTAGAACCTGTAATTCAGGTGATGTATGAAATTAAAATGGTTATTTCAAAAGAGAAAAAAAACCAGAAGGAAAACAAATCATATATTTTGATTACTCCAACCGGAGAAATGAAAGATTTAAACATCAATAATCCTCAATAAATCTTCCACCAAGTGAAAACCTAATTTCACCAAGTCTTCCGATTTCAAGCTTTAAATGTGCCTAATTTTACTCTAGAAGTTTAAAATTTAAAACAAGAAATTATGAAATTAGGACATTTTTTAATGATCGGATTACTAACATTTGGAAGTCTGATCAATGCACAGGAAATCAAGAAAAACGCAATCGAAGTAACAGGAGTTGCTGAAATGGAAGTAGAACCGGATGAGATCATCTTTAACATCGGCATCAAAGCTGACAATAAAAATCAGCTCGCCGACAACGAAAAGCTTTTATTTGAAACACTGAAAAACGATGGAGTGAAAAATGAAGACATCAAATTCAAATCGATGTATCAAAATCTTTACCCTAAAACAACGAAGTTTACAAAGAGTTTTCAGTTTAAAGTAAATGCAAAAACCAATGTGAGTAAGCTTTTTGAAGATTTAAACCAAAAATGGGTAAGCAATCTGAATATCGCAGAAATCAAGAATACAAAAATTGCAGATTTCAGAAAAACGGTTAAAATAAATGCGTTGAAAGCTGCCAGAGAAAAAGCAGATTATCTCTTAGAAAGCATCGGTAAAAAGACCGGAACTCCGCTTGAGATCGTTGAAGTTGAAGACTATATGAGCGATTCTGTTCTTCCCGTTGCGTACAAAAGCAGAATGGCCAATGTACAAATGGAAGCTGCCGATGCCGGAGCAGATTATTCTTTCGATAACATTGAAAATATCAAGCTGAAATACAGCATCAAAACCAAATATGAGATTCTTTAATTAACAGATTTAAGAGACAGTCCGAAAGGGCTGTCTTTCTTTTTTTTAGTCAATTCCAAACTTCACCAAGCGAAAATGCCATTTCACCAAGTCTTCAAATTTTCAGCTTTTAATTGAGATAATTTTACTGTAGGAATTTAAAATAATACACTATGAAACGTTATTTAATACTACTCATTTTTTCAATTTCACTTTTTAAAGCTCAAGAAATTAAAAAGGAAATTGATGTAAAACAGGCAACGATATTTTTGCAAGGCGCAAAAGTTTTCGGAAGCACCAATGTCAGTTTACAGAAAGGAAGAAATATGGTAAAAATTATCAACCTTCCCAATGATCTTGATGAAAATACCTATAAAATAAACCTTGAAAAAAATACAACTCTTCTTTCTATCACTCCACAAAGTAATTTTTTGAAAAATGATGAATTATCTGAGGGCGAGAAAAAGCTGGAAACGGAAAGAAAAAAACTGCAGAGACAGGTTAGTCTTTTAAATATTCAGATTTCAAACTTATCGGGTGAACAGAATATTATTAAGGATAATTTAAAGATTTCAGATAGTAATAAAGTTACACCTCAGGAACAGCTTATCAAGCTCACTGAATTTTATAGAAAAAGAATGCTTGAAATTGATAATCAGGTATTTCTTCTGAACGAACAAAAATCTGTTTTAGATGAAAGTATTGCAAAGATCAACAAAGAGTTTACAGAAGAACAAACTCATAAAAACACCAATAAAAAAGAACTTTTGCTTGAAATTTTAGCGGATAACGATACGAATTTGGATTTAGGTATAAGTTATATCGTTTCCAATGCAGGCTGGATTCCGTCTTATGATTTGAGAGCCGAGTCTACAAAAAAACCGCTGGAAATGGTTTATAAAGGAAAAATCTACCAGAAAACCGGACAAGACTGGAATAATGTAAAGCTTTTTGTTTCGACCTACAGACCTTCATATAATCAAAACAGACCTATTTTATCTCCGCTTTATGTTGCTGAATATAAGGCATACAATCCGCAAACGGAAGTTGCTGATTATAAAATGAAAAAGGTATCTGCGGAAGTCAATTCATATCAAATGAGAGATGATGTTGCAAAACCAAGTCAGATTCCTGTGGCAACTGTTTCTGATAATCAAATGAATGTAATGTATGAATTGAAATACAGCCAGACCATTGTAAGTCAAGAAAAAGAACAATACGTGATTCTCGACAAAAAACAAATTGATGCGACTTATAAATATCACGTGGTTCCTAAGTTGAATAATCAGGTTTTCCTGATGGCTTTTATTAAAAACTGGCAAAACCTCAACCTTATTTCTGGTGAAGCAAATATCTATTTTGAAGACAATTACATCGGAAAAACCAATATTACAAGCAATTATGTGAAAGATGAATTCCCAATTTCTCTTGGCGTAGATGAAAGAATTAATGTAAAAAGGATAAAATTCGAAGATAAAACCGCTCAAAAGAATTTCAACACCAACAAATGGGAAACAGAATCTTACCAAATAAGCATCCGAAACAACACCAAAGAAAATATTGAACTGGAAATCCTTGATCAGCTTCCTATCAGCGAAAATTCTAAAATTTTAGTGAAAACTTTAGAGATCGGCGACGGAAATCTTGATGAAAAAACCGGAAGTATTCTTTGGAACAGAAAAATCGGAAGTGGAAGTTCAGATAAAATCAATTTCTCTTATGAAGTGAAATATCCGAAAGACATGCAAATTCAATATTACAGCAGATAACCCCATAAAATATTAATTATGACAACTTTAAAAATCTTAACATTAGCGATAGGAACAGCAGCTTTTTTAAGCGCTCAAAACCCTTCACAAGTTGGCTGTATCAAAAGAAATCCTACAGTTACAGCACAAAGAAATTTCATTCAGAATGAAGATCCGAAATCTTCAATCATCAGCAAAGACAATAAAATTCAGGTTGCATTGTTATTGGATACTTCAAACAGCATGGACGGATTGATCGATCAGGCAAAATCCAGGCTTTGGAATATTGTAAATACGTTAACAACTTTAAAATACAGCGGACAGGCTCCACAGATAGAAATTGCCCTTTACGAGTACGGAAATGATGGATTGAAAGATGAAAATTACATCAGACAGGTCACTCCTTTAACGCAGGATCTCGACTTAGTTTCAGAAAAATTATTTGCTTTGAGAACCAATGGTGGAAGCGAATATTGTGGGGCCGTAATTCGCGATGCATCCATGAATCTGAATTGGGACAAAAATGATAAAAGCATGAAGTTGATCTATATTGCAGGAAATGAACCTTTTGATCAAGGAAGAATCAATTATAAAGAAGTAATTTCTACCGCCAAAACAAAGAAAATCTATACAAACACCATCTTTTGTGGAAATAGAGATGAAGGAATTCAATCGTTCTGGCAAAACGGAGCTTCTTTAGGTGACGGAAAATATTTCAATATCGACAGCGATAGAAAAGTGATCTACATTGAAACGCCTTATGATGTAAGAATTTCAGAATGCAACGCAAAACTGAACGATACTTACATTTATTATGGAAGCAAAGGTTCGGAATATAAGACCAAACAGATTGCTCAGGATAAAAATGCTGAGGTTCAGTCCGCTGCCAATGCTGTTGAGAGAACGGTTGCCAAATCTAAAAAGAATGCTTACAATAATGAACATTGGGATTTGGTAGACCGTGCCGAAAAAGACGCCAATTTTATTACAACTGTAAAAGAAGATGAGCTTCCTGTCGAATTAAAGGGAAAAAGCAAAGAAGAAGTTAAAAAAGCAGTTGCCGTAAAATCTGCTGCCCGCGATAAAATTCAAAAGGAAATTGAAGAATTATCTAAAAAACGTCAGGATTTCATTGATACTGAAATGAAAAAACGTGGAAGTGCAGATTCTGATGACCTTGGAAAAGCTATTGAGAAATCTATTCTTGAATTGGCCAAAAGAAATGGATATAGTTCGTAATTGATTGTTAGAAAAGCTGCCTGAATTGGGCAGCTTTTTTGAAGTTTCGGGCTTCGCCGAAGCCGAAGCCCGAAACCTTTATCTTCCAAACTTAAAATATCTGGACAAAAGATGTTTTTTATTTTTCATAAACTGAGAGGTCATTTCCATTCCGGTGACAGAAAAAGTGATTCCGTTTCCGCCGAAGCCAAGAACAAAATATGAGTTTTTAAATTTTGGATGTTCACCAATATATGGAAGTCCATCTTTCGTTTCTCCGAAAGTTCCGGCCCAAACAAAATCGGTGTAAAAATGATAATCGGGTTTTATTTTCTTTAAAACTTTTAAAATTTCCTTTTCCTTTTTGTCGAGTAAAGCATCACGTTTTTCAGGATTTTGGAAGTCTTCATCCCCGCCACCAATCAGCATTCTGCCGTCATCCGTTGTTCGCATGTAAATGTAAGGTTCATCGGTATTCCAGACCAATGTGTCGGTTATATTTTTGAATTTATCATGATCAATTTCAGAAACAACTGCGAAGGTACTTTTTAAATCAACAAAGTCTTCTTTAATTAAATCTTTGCTTTCGTAACCAATACAATAGATGATTTTTTTCGCTTTTATCTGAGGACCGTTTGTTGTGGAAACCAAATTATATCCTTTCAAATATTTAACCGATTTCATCTCCGTTTTATCGAAAATTTTTAATCCTTTTCTTACATTTAAATCAAATAATTCATGGGCAAATTTAAAAGCATCGATACTTGCACCCTGCTTTGAAACAATTCCTCCAAAAGTATTTTCAAAACCGAATTTATCTAAGATTTCTTTTGATTCAAGCCATTTCACATCAAATCCTGCTTCTTTTCGGGCTTCAAATTCCTTTTTTAACCAAGAAACATCTTTCTTTTTTGATGCAAAGTATAAAGATTTTTTTCGCTTAAAACCTGCTTTGGATTTAATCTTTTTAGTTAGTTTTTCAAGATTATCAATTGAATCTGAACAGGCTTTATAACTCGCAATTGCGCCCTTCTCTCCTATCTTTTCAATTAATTCATAAAGAGGAACGTCTATTTCGTATTGCAGCATTGAAGTTGTTGCTGAGGTACTTCCGTTGCAGATCTCCCGCTTATCAATAAGAATTGTTTTGTAGCCGTCTTCCACCATTTGATGGGCAATTAAACTTCCTGTAATTCCGCCTCCGATGATTAAAACATCACATTCTTCATCTGATTTCAATGATGGATATGAGGTCATCAATCCATTCTTTAAAAGCCAAAATGGTTCGTTAGATTTTAAATCCATATTAATATTTTAAATGAATTATAGCAATAATTATGACTTTTTTAACTATTCCTGAATATTTGTGGTTTAATTATTGTTATTTAACATAATCTCAAACCACACTAAAATATATACTATGATAACGATTATTCCAGAAGCTCCGGAAAATGTTGCGGCTTTTAGTGCCACCGGCGAAGTGACAAAAGAAAATTTTGAAAATCTTGTAATTCCACACGTAAAAAAGAAAGTTGAAGAGTTTGACGAGCTTAATTATCTCCTCTATCTCGATACAAATCTTGGTAATTTCACCGCAGGAGCATGGTTGCAGGATATGTTGTTAGGTTTAAAAAATCTCACAAAATGGAACCGAGCAGCTATTGTAACGGATAATGAAAGCGTACAGAATTTCACCGATATTTTCAGCGTTCTAATGCCTGGCGAATTCAAATCTTTCCCGAAAGAAAATCTATACAACGCTTTATACTGGTGTAAAAACGGAAATGAAGTCGAGGTTTAATTTTAAATCTTTCATTTAATCATCAACACTCATTAAAAAATTAAATAATATGAAACCCAATTTAGGTATCACAGACAAAAACCTGAAAGCTATTCATGGTATTTTAAATAACGTTCTCGCAGATGGAAACATTCTTTACATCAAATTGAGAAAATTCCACTGGAATTTATCCGGTGATAATTTTATGGAACTTCATTTACTTTTTGAAGCACAATATACTGCTGTTGCCCAAAGTATCGATGATGTTGCAGAAAGAATCAGCACGTTGGGAGGAACTGCAATTGGAACAACTTCCGAATTTGCAAGTCAATCTCAATTAAAGGAAAATCCAGGGAAAGTCCCTACCAATCAGGAAATGCTGAAAGAATTGGTAAGTGATCACGAATCAATTGTAAGAGCTCTGAGAAAATTTGTAGACGATACAGACGAAAAATATAAAGACGCCGGAACTTCAGACTTTTTAACCGAACTGATGCAAGAGCATGAAAAAATGGCTTGGAAACTGAGAAAATATTTCAAAGATTAAATCTAAAATAAAAAAGAGAAGCAAATTGCTTCTCTTTTTTGTTATTTATCACATGGAACGCATTCCACATTGAGTTTTTCAGATTTTGATGATCGATACAGATACATGTATCGGATGCTGATGATCAATCCGATCAATGTCATTCCAACTCCGACCAATGAAGGATAATTGAATGATAGTCCATGCTCCAAAGGAATTCCGCCAAAGAAAGCGCCCATCGCATTTGCTATATTGAAAGCTGCCTGCATAAAAGCGGCTGCCATCATTTCACTTTTTGGTGCTGCTTTCATCATCATGATGTTAATTGGTGCAGCCACAGACATTGATAAAGCTCCACAAATAAATGTTAAACCTAAAGCTAAACTTTGATATTCAGAAAGGAAAAATACACCCGCTAACGAGATCATCATTAAGAAAAGTAATAATGAACAGGTTTTTTCGGGACCGAGTTTATCTGATAAAAATCCGCCTGCTAAGTTCCCGACAACCATTCCGGCTCCGGCAAGAATCATTACGTAAGCCATCTGACTACTTTGAATTCCTGCAACAACAGTCATTAAAGGTGTAATATAACTAAACCAAGTGAAAAGTCCTCCGAAACCAATTGCTGTGATCATTAATACCAACCAAGCCTGTTTTCCTTTTAAGAATTTCAGTTCTTCTAAGAAATGGGTGTCTTCATTTTTATCCATCGCAGGAAGCCAAAGTTTTAACGAAACCAAAGCTATCAAACCGATGACAGCGACAATCGCAAAGTACCATCTCCAATGAAAAGTATGGCCAATATAAGTTACCAACGGAACCATCGCGAGATTGGCTACTGTAAGTCCTGTAAACATTAATGATATATAAAATGCCTCTTTTCCTTTTCCGGCAAGTCTTGAAGCTACGACAGTTCCCACTCCGAAAAATGCTCCGTGAGGAAGGCCAGACAAGAATCTAATAATCAACATCGATGTGTAATCAGGCGCAATAGCCGATAAAGCATTAAATATTGTAAAGATGACCATCAATGCCATCAATACTTTTTTAGGTGGAAATTTTACGGAATATCCAATTAATATTGGCGCTCCAACCACAACACCTAGTGCATAAGCAGAAATCAAATGTCCTGTTTCCGGAATTGTGATTTGTAACGTTTTTGCAATATCAGGCAGCAACCCCATCACCGTAAACTCTGTAGTTCCGATCCCCAATCCACCTATTGCGAGTGGAATTATCCTTTTATCAATCATCCCGATATTATTTATATATTTTAAAGATGCAAAATTCGCAAGAAATAATCTTTTATACTTTAACTGAAATGATATAAATTTGCTCTGTATTAACCTTTTTAGCTAATTTAAAAATCATAATCAATCAAAACAGAACCTAATGAAAATCCAGAAAGAGATCATTGAATTTGAAGACGGAAAATCTTTTAAGCTGTTTTCACCCTCCCTGAAAAATTGTTTTTTCTGGCATTATCACCCTGAAATCGAGCTTGTTTATGTAGAAGCATCAAACGGAATCCGTCATGTTGGGAAAAATATTTCTGATTTTAGGGAAAGTGAATTGCTTTTAATTGGTTCTAATGTTCCTCACCTTAATTTTGATTATAAAATACAGACAGAATGCAAACAGCTGGTTTTGCAAATGCGCGAAAATTTCCTGCAAGACCTCATTTTTCCTGTTCCTGAATTTGAAAATATCAAACATCTTTTAGACCGTTCTTATCTCGGATTATCTTTTTACGGTGAAGCTAAAAAAATTGTTGTCGAAAAACTTCATCGCATGAAAGATGAAAATTCTTTCGAATCTTTAATTGGTTTAATTGAAATTTTAAACATTCTCGCAAATTCAGATGAAGTAAAGGAACTCAACAATGAAGACACCCGAATAAAATGGTTTTTAAACGATAAAATCAGAATGGGAACTATTTACGATTACATTAATGAAAATTACGATAAGAAAACCAATGTAAACGAAATTGCTCAAATTGTAAGTTTGAGTACTCCTGCTTTTTGTCGATATTTTAAAAAACAAACCAATATGACTTTCACTGATTTTGTGAATAACTACAGAATTAATCAGGCTAAATTATTGTTACTGCAAAATTCCTGCATTACGGAGATTTGTTTTCAGGTGGGGTTTGAAAGTCTTTCTTATTTTAATAAATTATTTAAACAGCATGTAGGAGAAACTCCCTCGGAGTTTAAAAAGAAGCATTTGAATAAGGTTGAGGGGATGATTTAAGTGTTTTTTTTAACGCAGAGGTCGCAATTTTTTTTTAATGTTTGAGAATATTTTTCGTTCTCAAGGGCGTTTCACTCAGCAAAGAACGTTTAAATTGTCATTCTGACGAAGGAAGAATCTTTATGTGATAATTTTAGATTCTTCATTCCATTTCGTTTCGTTCTGAATGACAAACTGTATGTTTAATTCTTTGATGAGATTGCTTCGTCGCTTCGCTCCTCGCAATGACAATAAAAAAAATCGCTCCGAAAACGAAGCGATTTGTATTTTTAGTGAATATGTTTTTCTGCGTGGTAAGAACTTCTTACAAGTGGCGAACTTTCAACATGTCTGAAACCTAAACTTCTTGCAAAATCTCCGTATTCATCAAATTCTTCCGGCATAATGAATTGTTTAACAGGCAAATGTTTTTTAGTCGGCTGTAAATATTGACCTAAAGTGATAATATCTACATTTGCATTTCTGATGTCTTCAATCGTTTGGAAGACCTCATCTTTAGTTTCTCCTAAACCAAGCATCATACCCGTTTTCGTTCTTCTTTGTCCAGCTTCTTTCAGATATCTTAAAACCTCAAGGCTTCTTTCATATTTAGCCTGAATTCTTACTTCTCTTGTCAAACGTTTTACGGTTTCCATGTTGTGAGAGATCACTTCCGGAGCTACATCAACCAATCTGTCAATGTGTTTTGTTAACCCTTGAAAATCAGGAATCAGAGTTTCCATAGTGGTTCCTGGAGAAATTCTTCTTACTGCATTTACGGTTTCACCCCAAAGGATTGAGCCCATATCTTTCAAATCATCACGGTCTACAGAAGTTAAAACGGCATGTTTGATCTTCATTAATTTAATCGAACGCGCTACTTTTTCAGGTTCATCCCAGTTTACATCCATTGGTTTTCCGGTTTTTACTCCGCAAAATCCACAACTTCTTGTGCAGATATTTCCTAAGATCATGAAAGTTGCTGTTCCTTCTCCCCAACATTCACCCATATTTGGGCAGCTTCCACTCTGGCAAATCGTATTTAATTTATATTTATCAACCAAAGTTCTCAATTCTCTGTAATTCTTTCCCGTAGGCAGTTTTACACGAATCCATTTTGGTTTTTGAACAGTAGTATCTTGAACTAAATTTTCCATTTATTTCTCAAATTGAAGGTTCAAAGTTAAGGATTTTTTTATCGAAACAATCAAAGACTGGCATTGATAGAACAGATAATTTCGTAAATTTAAAGCTTAATATTTCCTATGAAGACAACATTTTGCTTTCTATCTATTATTTTCAGTACATTTTGCTTTGCTCAAAAAGAATTTCAACCGGAAGATTCAGAAGTCATTCAATCTGTTGACGGTGATTTGGATGGCGATAAATCCCCTGAAAAAGTGATTGTTTACAATACAAAAGATACAACTGATATGGGAAATATCCGCGAACTTCAGATTTTGAAAAAAATTAATGGAAAATGGACGATCCTAGAAAAATCAAGAAACGCAATTCTTGAAAGCAGAGGTGGCGGAATGATGGGAGATCCTTACCAAGATATGGAAATACAAAAGGGGATTTTGATGATCACTCAAGCAGGAGGAAGCAGCTGGAAATGGGGTTATACGGATAAATACAGATTTCAGAACGGTCAGTTTGAATTGATTGGGTATGATTCTACCTACGGAAAACCCGAAGAATATTTTTCGAATGTAGAATTTAATCTTTCAACCGGACAGCTCAATTTCGAAAAAGAAGTTGAAAATACTGCCGAGTATGGAAAATCTAAAAAGGAAACTTTTATTAAAAAAGGATTGAAAATTAATCTTCAAAATAGAAATCAGGACAAACAAAGAGAAATTTTGCTTCCTCAGACTAAGGAGAAAGTTTATTTATAATCTTTTATTCTTCTGAAAAACCTTGTCAAGGCTCTTTTAATTATCATCAAACTCATTATTTTTCAATAATTCAGCAAGAACTTTTTTAGCGCGCATGACACGTACTTTCGTGTTAGCAACAGAAATCCCCAATTCTTCTGCGATTTCTTTGATACTTTTTTCCTCGAAAAATCTTAGCTTGATAATATCCTGATAATTAGCATCCAAAGATTCAATGGTTTTGATGATCTTTTTTTGCTCTTCATTGGAAATCATTAGCTCTTCGGGAGATTTTGCGTATTGATTTTTTACCTCGTCCAGATTTTCGGTTGGATCTTGGTTTTCTCTTGATTTTTTTCTCCAGAAATCGATGATTGTGTTTTGAGCGATCGTTAAAATCCAGGTTTTAAACTGAAAATGTGGATCAAACAGGTCTAGTTTCGACAGTACTTTTGAGAAAACATTTACTGTAATTTCGTCTGCATCATTTTCATCCCCTACTTTCTTCATCACAAAAGAGAAAACATCCACCCAAAAAACATTAATGAGTTTGGTTTGAGCTTTCTGATCTTTTTCCTTGGCTTTGTTGATGAGCAGGAATAATTGTTCGTCGTTCATTACTAACAAATATAATTTATTTTAGGTAAAAAGGCAAATATCTTAATTTGATTTAATTTTAAACGGAAAGATCCCAAAAGCTTCGACTCCCCTCAGCCTGACATCGCTACAAATTGGATGTTTAGTATTAGAAATGTCAGGCTGAGCGGAGTCGAAGACCCATTACATTTTATAGAATTTTTTCATTCATCAAAAGGACAGTACTATTTATTCAAACCTAACAGGTTTTGAAAACCTGTTAGGTTTAGATTTGCCAACATAGTCAAGGACAAACCTTGTAGCGAACGTGATAAATTCATAAGAACGACCACAACCCTAGCCCAGATTGCAGTGAAAATCCTTTTTTGAAAAAAAAAGATTGTAACGGAAAGCTGGAAATAGCTCCTAAAAATTATAAATTTTAAATGATGAGTTATGAATGACGAACGGTTATCTACTTAACTTCGAATTTATTATCTTTGCACATTAAATTTTAAAGAAAAAAATCAATGAATTCCTTTATAGAAGAACTAAAATGGCGTGGTCTTTTTGCCGATATGATGCCCGGAACCGATGAACAACTGAATAAAGAGGTAACTACTGCATATATTGGTTTTGATCCAACTGCTGATTCTTTGCATATTGGAAGTCTTATTCAGATTAAAATTTTAGCACACTTTCAACAGCATGGTCATAAGCCGATTGCTTTGGTAGGCGGTGCTACAGGTATGATTGGAGATCCATCAGGAAAATCTGCAGAGAGAAATCTTTTGGACGAAGCAACCCTTTTACATTATGTTGATTGTTTGAAAAACCAACTTTCAAGATTTTTGAATTTTGAAGGAAACGAGCCTAACCAAGCTGAATTGGTGAACAATTATGATTGGATGAAAAATATTTCATTTCTTGATTTTGCTAAAAATGTTGGAAAAAACATCACGGTAAATTACATGATGGCAAAAGATTCTGTAAAGAAAAGACTTTCCGGAGACGCTGGTGTTGACGGAATGAGTTTTACAGAATTTACATATCAATTGATTCAGGGATACGATTTCCTTCATTTATACCAGAACAATAATGTAAAACTTCAAATGGGAGGTTCTGACCAGTGGGGAAATATCACTACAGGAACAGAATTGATCCGTAGAAAAGCCCAAGGTGAAGCGTTTGCATTAACAGTTCCTTTAATCACTAAAGCTGATGGTTCTAAATTCGGAAAGTCTGAAAGCGGTGAAAATTACTGGTTAGACAAGAAGAAAACGTCTCCTTATAAATTCTACCAATTCTGGTTGAATGCAACGGATAGTGATGCTGAAAGATTCATTAAATTTTATACTTTCTTAAGCAAAGAAGAAATTGATACTTTGATTGAAGATCACAAAACTGCTCCACACGAGAGAAAACTTCAAAAGAGATTGGCTGAAGAAGTTACAGTTTGGGTTCACGGAAGAGAAGAATATGAAAAAGCTTTGAAAGCTTCTGAAATTCTTTTCGGACGTTCTACCGCTGAAGATTTGATAAGTCTAGATGAGGAAACTTTTTTGGAAGTTTTTGACGGAGTTCCACAAAAAGAAGTCGCAAAAGCGGATGTTTTAGGAATCAATATTGTTGATTTACTTTCTGAAAAATCAGGTTTTTTGAAATCTAAAAGTGAGGCTACGAGAGAGATTAAAGGAAATTCAATTTCTATCAACAAAGAAAAAGTAAATGATACTTTTACAGCCAATGAAAGTGATCTTATTGACGGTAAGTTTTTATTACTTCAAAAGGGTAAAAAGAGTTATTTTATCGTAAAAACGGTATAAGTTTATTTACTATATAATTAAAAAAGCAGGAATCATAACTCTTTGATTCCTGCTTTTTTATGTTTAAATATGTTTTATTCTGTGATGTATCATATTTTATATTTAGCTTATAAAATCTTTCTTCGTGATAAGTTTATAAAACATAATCGAAAATAAAAAAACCACCCAAAAAAGGTGGTTTTAATATAATTATTTAATTATTTTCTCTTATAACTCTAAGAAACTGTGCGCGATAGTAGCACTTTTTGTTCCCTGCCCTACTACAGTATCAGTTTCTGCAATTTCTCCATCAATCCAAATGCTTATGATAAGCTTAGAATTAGTATTTAAAAGTTCTGCATTCGCTCCTAAGTTCAATTGAGATTGGCTAGAGTTTACAAAAAACTCTCCGCTAGACCAAACTAATCCTGTAGGATTAAAAGTATTCTGCTGATTTGTTCCTACCTGAGTAACTACAGTCTTGAAATAGCTGATAGGCGGAGGTGCAGTAGTACCACCATGAACTATTTTTGCTTCAAACTGAACAATATGATCAGTAAACTCCTCGTCATCGTCGTCATCTTTACATGAATTAACTACAGAAATTGTGGAAAATAATACGATGAATAAAAAAGAAAGTCTAAGTAAACTTTTAAGGTTGTAAAATTGCTTCATTTCTCCAAATAGATTTTTTAATGTTTCAAATATAGGTTTTTTATCAATATAAAAATAACTTTTATGAAAATTTTCTAACAAAGATTTCTAAATAATATCAAATCAATAAAAATACAACATACAGTTCTTTTATTCTGTTTATTAATATTCAAATACAATTCAAAACACTCATTCTCAAATAATAAAACGCTTATTTTACAACTAAATTTTTAAACAAAATATTGAAAATATAGGATTTCGTAATATAATTTATTATTTATCTTTGTTGTATGAATTTAGATTACATCGTAAGAGAACCTGAGAATATTTCATCAAATACTCCTATTCTTTTTATGCTTCACGGTTATGGAAGCAACGAACAAGACCTTTTCAGTTTCAGAGAAACACTTCCCGCAGACTGGATCCTCGTAAGTTTCAGAGCGCCGAGAGAAACTCAGTTTGAAGGATATTCTTGGTTTGATATAGATTTTAATAATCCTGAAAATTTCATAGATACAGACCAAGCAAAGGAATCTTTGAATGCTGTATTAGAAAACATTCTTAAAATTGTAAATAAGTATGGATTAACAGAAAGTAAAACTCACCTTTGTGGCTTTAGCCAAGGTGGTATTCTTTGCTATTCTTTAGCTTTAAAATATCCTGAAATGTTCAATTATGTAGCTTGTTTAAGCAGTTTTCCTGAGGAAAAACTTCTGGATAATATCGTAAAAGACAAAAAGAAATTAGAACACCTTCGATTTTTTGTTTCGCATGGAAGCGATGATGCTGTAATTCCTCTAGAATGGGGAAGAAAAGCAGCAGATCTATTGTATGATCTGAGTTGTTACTTTACTTTCAGGGAATATATGAGCGGACATGGCGTGAATCAAAAAAACTATATGGATTTGATGGAGTTTTTTTCTAAGTAAATCAATTTTACGAAAAACAAACCGTTTACAAATATTCATTATAAAATATTCAAACATTCTCAAAATTGGGAATGTTTTTTAGTTCCTATCCGGATAATTTTACTAAATTCAGTAAATGAAAAGACTGTATTTTATTATGATTTTATTCCTAAGCATTTTTGGAAATGCCCAGAATAGTTTTGAAATAAAAGATGCTAAAAAAACCGTTGTTCCTTTTAAATTTATTAATAATTTAATCTTTATTCCGGTTACAATAAATGGTGTTGAACTTACTTTTTTACTCGATACAGGTGTTGCTGAAACTTTACTTTTCAGTTTAGAAAATAAAGAAATGAAACTTACCAATATCGAGAAAATAAAATTTTCCGGTTTGGGCGGAGATCTGAGTATTGACGGTTTAAAATCGGAAAAAAACCTCGGTGTAATTGGGGGAAACTGCATTAATAAATCGATGACCCTTTTCATCATCGTTAATCAGGAGTTCAACATTTCTTCTCATGTTGGAATTCCTGTAAATGGAGTTATTGGCTATCATTTATTTAAAGATAATCCGATTTCAATAGATTATACATCAAAGAAAATAACGATTTATAATGATAAAAATCTGTTTCAAAAAAAGGTTAGAAAATCAGAAGAACTTCCCATCACCATTGAAAAAAGTAAACCTTATATCTACGCAGATATAGAAATGACCAACGAAAAGAAAAGTTCAAAATTATTAATCGACCTCGGAAACAGTGATCCTATTTGGCTTTTTCCGGCTCTTATCAAAGATTTTGTGTATAACAGGCCTAATATTGAGGATTTTTTGGGAAGAGGATTTAACGGAGATATTTTTGGGAAAAGAAGCAGAATTCATAACTTCTATCTTGGAGATTTTAAGTTTGAAAAACCGCTCACGGCAATGCCAGATGAATATTCTATTCAGCATGTACATTTGGTTGATGATAGAAAAGGTTCTGTTGGAGGTGAGATCATGCGTCGTTTTACGGTTGGTTTTGATTATCCCAATCAGAAATTATATTTAAGAAAGAACAGAAATTTTGACGATCCCTTTCATTTTAACATGAGCGGACTTGATTTTAAGCAGGACGGACTTCAATGGCAGGAAGATCTTGTAAAAATTGAAACGACTAAAACAAAAAGTTCCGCCAGTGAATTCGTTGCAGGAGGTGATAAATTTCAATATAAATTTGCTTTAAAACCCATATTTTCAATTTCCGGAGTAAGAAAAGACTCTCCTGCTGAGAAAGCTGGCTTTAAAAAAGACGATCAAGTATTGACCATTAATGGAAATAAAACCTCAGAAATGACCTTAGAAAAGATTATGGAATTAATGAAATCCTACGAAGGCAGAACCATTAATATTGTCGTACAGAGAAAAACAGCTAAGTTAACGTTGAGTTTTGAGCTTGAAGATCCTATCCCCTATCAAGAATAAAAAAATATGCAAACCGAAGAAACGACATTAGATAAAATAAGAACCCGACCGAGATTCAAAATGTTTACGCATTTGACTAAGGAAGAATATGCCGAAAATCTAAAGAAATATCTTGCCGAACATAAAGATGAATTTTCAGGAAACATCAACAAAGAAGTCGCAACCATCTGCGTTGAAACTGAATACGACAATTACTGGAAACCTCGACTATCATTAAGAATAGAGATAGAAGACGAACAGACCGCCATCCGAGGGGTTTTTGGCCCCAGTTCAGCAGTCTGGACATTTTTTATGTTCTTGTATTTCTCTTTTTCGATTTTTTGGATGGTTTTCTTCACGATGTATTATGTAGAAAAACAAATCAAAACCTTTGAATATCCTTGGGCACTACCCGCTTCATTTGTAATGATTTTCCTGATACTTTTAACGTATGCAGCAGCAAGGTTCGGGCAAAGCAAAGGCAAATATGAAATGCAAAAACTCAGACGATTTGCCGAAGAATCTACATTACAGTTTGAAAAAATTCAGGATATTTAAGGAGCGAGAGTCTTAGGATTCTCTGGCATTTGCTCAATTTGTGCTTTTGCCATTTTCATAGAATCCACTACTTTTTCTCTGTTCGCTTGTTCTTTTAAGATTTTCTCAATATTAGGCTCAATAAGCTTGCTCATTTGTTCAACAGAAATGTTATTGGAATTAGGATCATCCAAAAGTTTTTTCCACGGTTTTCTTGCGCCCCATTTGTAATCTCCGAAAACCATTACAGCAGTTCCTTTTGCTTTTGTAGTCGCACCTCCGGGGTTCAGAACCCAAGTATCAGCATAACCATACAGCCATTGGGCATCTTTCATCAACAATCTTAAACATGAATGCGATGCAGGATAACCGGGAAGGTCATATTGATGCCATCCGATTCCGCCGGTATTGAAAATATTGAAGTTATAAGGTAATTTCCATTCGCTGCTTACTGTAGAAGTGGATAATTTCTTTTTCCAGTTGGCAAACGTAAGACCTCTTGTTGTCTGTGCTGCTTTTTTTCCCATACTTGTAGGTCCCCATTTCACCAAACTTCCGTTTGAATAAACACCGTAAGCCTGAATCGGATAAGAAAAAATAACAAACTTTTTCACACCACTCAACACATCCATCTGCATTGGGAAAGGCGAATAAGACATCAAAGTCGTATCTATTTTTGCAGGAACAACTAAGGTGTCGGCATTCCATTTATTTTTTGAATCTAATCTGTTTAAAGCTAAAATAGCATAACGCTCTCTCTCACTATATTTTTTGCTGAATTCAGAATATATAGAATCTCTCATTTTTTTATCCTTTGGAAGAATAAAAGCATTATAAAAGCCTGTTTCCTGCATGGTTGGAGGTACAGATTCTTTCATTACTACAGAGTCTTTTTTAATGGAATCTTGTTTTACAGCAGGAGTTTCTGATGTAGAACTTGAAGTATCTTTTAAAGTGTCATTAATTTTTTCAATTTCTTTTTTACATGAAATTAAAAACAACGCGATTATACAGCTGTATAGGAATGATTTTTTCACAAATATGTTCATTATAATAAATTGGTCTTTTAATAGTTTTTCTACTCAATACAAATATCAGACCTAAAAATGGAATAATAATCACCATCTATGAAAATACCGTAAAAATACGGTGGTAAGCTCTACGGCGAGACTGCCATTTTTTGAGAAAGGATTAATTTTTTTCTTTGATTATTAGTCTTATCATTTATTTTTGCCTTTTTTAAAGCCTTTCCCTGGAATATTTCGTATACATTAACTCCTTTATCCAGAAAAGTAATTTTCTCAACAAAAATAACCTCTTTTGGAATATTAGCGCCAAACCATAATTCATCCGATTTTTGTTTCCAGGTTACTTCGTAAAGAACTGCATTTTGGGGATAATTGGAATTAAAATTAGTTTTAGCATAATTGAAAGCAATATCATTTCCATACAACGTCGACATTGTTTTTTCCTTTGGCTGAATAGAAGATGTGATAGGCTTCATCAGAAGCGGATTTTCTTTCAATTCATCACTTTGCTGAATGGATGCTTCTTCATTAAGAACATTTTTGGAATTCTGCTGACAAGAAATCAATAGTAGAAACCCGAAAATTAAATATAAACTATAGTTTTTCATTTTGCATTAATTTTTTTAAGTTGAGAAATCAAATATAACGGTGGAGTAAAAACATAATCCCGATCTGCGACAGGCGTATGACATTCGATACATTCCTGCTCAAAATTTGGGATATCTCCTCCATAAGGTTTTAAATCGCTTCCTTTCCATCTTGCCCAACCCCAGCCTTTTGTTTTTGAATATTTTTCGGCATCTTTAATCATAAATTCTACTGCTAAAAATTCACCTGAAGAAATATTTCCATTTGTTTCCATCTGTTGTTTCCAAACCGTTTTTGCAAACACTGCCCCATCCGGCCACGGATTTACTTTATGCTCTTGAATTGCTTTCACGGCAATATCATTTCCAAAAATAATCCGCATCGTTCCGTTATCAAAACGGTCTGTTGTGCTGATGGCTTTCCAATTTCGATAATCCGGAAAATAGTGTATTCCATTCGGAGCATCTTTTACATGAGGTTTCTTCAACTCTCCATTCACCCAAGAATTGTATTGTTTTTCCGCTTCTTTTATTTGAGAATCATCCGAAACTTTACGGGGAGCGATTGATAAAGCATAATTTTTCAACGTTTGAATCTGTTCCTGACTCAATTTCGCAGATGAATGAACAGCTGCATAACTCGGAAGTGGCATTTCACCGGACAAAACTTTGTTGATCGCATAATAAATCGTTGAATTCTGTTGTGCTTTTGGCCAAGAATCCCATTTTGAAAAGTTTAATACTCCGCGAGCTTCTTTAATGTGAGACGTAACCAGAAAATTGGCAGGAGTGATTTTATCGTACCATCTTAAATTCGTTTCTGAGGAGTGACAATCAAAACATGAGCTTCTCAAAATCGCATTGACTTCCTTTGGAACGTTGGTCAGATTTTGCGCTTTTGTTCCGTGATCAATTTTTTCAGGTCGAAAAAACTGTAAACCGACGAATCCGATAAACAAAACCAAGATCAGTTTATTTCTATTTTTCATGAGAGAATCATTTTATAGTTTATTTAAATTCTGAAATCGAAGTTATACTAAATCAACACTTTATCTTATAAATTTATTAATGAAAGGGAAAAATAAGACCTTAAAAGCGAATATTTTCTTGCAAATAAATGAGTAATTTTGAACCGAATTAGAAATTCTTCCATCATCAATGAAAAAGATCAATCTTTATACCATCACTTTTCTCGCAATAAGTATTGTTATTTTACTTATCAGTTTTTTTTCTTTCCGATATTTATATTCATCTTCTAAAAAAGATGTTTTCGACAGCACGTTCGAGGCTGGGAAAAGAGAAGCGAGGGAAATTGGTAAATTGTTAGAGTTACAACTTAAGCAAGGTCTTTCAAAAGAAACCGTTATTCAGAATCTTCAAAGTAGCATTGTCAATACAGATACTCAAAGCGGATTCATTTGTATGTATAATCAAAAGGGTATTGAACTTTGTCATCCCAATCCGGCTTTAATTGGTCGTAAAGTAGAGAAAAACAGCTCAGAATTTATTTTAGACAATGACAAGCAGTTTGATTTTCTTGAAATCCTAAATTCTGGAAAAGCGAATACAGGAATACACAATTTTAATAGAAACTCAAACCGTACCTCTGAAATTGTAAGTTTTTATCCGGTAGAAGGCAGTAATTGGATGGTAGCTTCACATGCCAACATTGATGTAATCGAAAAGCAGATTTCCGATCTATATTTAACTTTTTTAATTGTATTCTTACTTGCCACTTTATCAATTCTCGGAATAAGCTTCTTTCTGATCCGAATGATTTATAAAAAATATGAAAATCAGAAAAATGATGAAATTAAAAACCTTAATGATGAAGTTAATTCTTTAACAGCAATAAATACACAGCTTCATTTAATTCATGAAAAGCATAAAGAAAACAATAACAATTTCACAAGTGATGAATCAACTGAAAATTCAAAGAAAAGAATTATTACCTATCATAAAGACGAATTAATCTCTTTAGAAACCTCAGATATTGCTTATTTCTTTCTTGAGAATAATATTGTTTACATTAAAACATGCTCAGGAAATCAATATTCGATCAACTCGAGTCTTGATGAATTGATCAAAACTTTAGATCCACAACTATTTTACAGAGCCAATCGCCAATTTATTATTAATGTAAAAGCGATTAATAATATCCTTGTGTATGGCAAAAATCAATTAAAACTTGTCGTAAAACCTGAAAGTGATGAAATAATACTCATTAGTAAAAATAGAGTTGCAGAATTCAAAAAATGGCTGGAACAGTAACCTATTTTTTCTCGGAACAGATATAAAACCCGTATTTCATTCACACAATTTTAAATAGGTTTCTTAGCTTGGCCTACCCAACCTGGCGCATTATCAATTGTCTGCCTTAAAAACAAGTTTAACTGAGCCGAATGATGTTGAATATGTCTAATATTATAAATCAAAATTTCAAGCAACGAATAGTTTTTGTATTCGTTGATCCATCGTTCATTTAATTTTTCTGTTGTCAACTCCGATGTTAGTAAATATGCCTTTTGTCGGCAATGCTCTAAGTAGGTAAGCACTTCAATTTTTGTATATGTTCTGTCTGGCAGTTTACCAGATGGATCAAATTCTGAAAATGTAAAAGGTACTGGCGGAACAAATTTGCTTGGGTCGGTTGTTAAGTAATAGTCTGTCCAAAAAATACAGTGGTAGGAGGTATACCAAAATTCTCTTTCCGTATCCCAATGCTCTTTTGGATACATCACAATTGCATTTTCAAGCATATCTAAGCTCGCACCGAATTGAGTCCAAATTGACTCTCCTATTGATGTTGAATGTTCCATATTTTTTCGTCTAAAGTGTTATTTCTAGAGTTACCTCAAAAATACCATAATTTTAGACTTGTAGAATCTGTTTATCAAAAAGGTTATAAACAAAAAAACTCTTCAATTTATTTTGAAGAGTTTAAATAGATCTTGCGATCCGGACTTACGTAATGCAGAACCGTTTGTATTTATAAACCAGAATATTATCTAAATTCAACAAACTCCATGGGGATCAAAACATTTGGGTTTTCACCTTTTTCATAATGAATTACGGAAAATTAAATAACTCTATCTCAACAGTTTGCAGAAAATCACCTTTAATAGCCATATGACATTTATATTTTTGATTGATATATATATCTTTTACCGAGTAAATAGTACTATTTATCACAGTTGTATTATCATCCCCTATTTCAAATGATCCAAGATCTAAACTAAGACCGTATCCTGTAGCCTTAATTACAGATTCTTTTTGTGTCCAAAGAGAGATAAAACTATGCATCGCATTTTGAGAATTGTGTATAAATTCCCATTCATGCGTAGTAAAAAAAAAATTAAAATTATTTATATTGATATCTTGTAATTTTTCTATATCAATACCTATCTCATTTATATCTGTAATAGCACAAACAACAATATCATCAGTGTGCGAAATAGTAAAGAAAATATTAGTATTTTTAAAATAGGGTTTTTGATTTGAATTGTACACCAATTTTTCAATACTTAAATTTAAATCAAATGTTTTTATCAGATTATCTAATAATAGACGTCCGATTATTGACGCTTGTACATTCTCCCATTTTTTATATCTCGAAACTCTCTGTTGAAAATCCAAGGGCATTTCAACAAGTTTTTCTTTAAAAAAAAAGTTATGTTTACTCTTATCAATATATGAATATAATATTTTCAACATTTTTATATCTGTATATTTCCAAAAGGAAGTGGACATTTCATTAAAAAGTGATCTGATTTTTTAAAATTAGTCTAAAATCTGATTCCCTCAAAATTTTTCTAACTTTTATAGAATCAAAAATAATAAAGAATAATTCTTGTTAATATTTTACAATTTCATTTTATCATTGCAATTTCGAATGTTTTTTTTTAATTAATTTTATGGATAATACTAATACCAAGTTTTAACATAAAATTTTAAACCATGAAAAAAGAATTAGACACAGTAAACTTCCATTCGAATGATTTTTTGGAAAACAATTTTCAGAATAATGCAGTCGATATTGTAAAACAAATTGAGAAAATCTCGAAAGAGTATCCTGAAAAAAATGCCATCGTCGATGGTTCTGAAAAAACCACGTATCAAAAACTTAATGCAAAAGCCAATCAATTAGCACATTATTTACAAACTCAGAATATTGAAAAAGGAGGATTGATCGGAGTTTGTATTCCTCAATCAACAAACCGTATCATTGCTTTTTTAGCTATTTTAAAATCGGGAGCAACTTATTTACCTATCGATGGTGAATTACCACAAGCCCGAATCCAGATGATGATTGATGATTCAAAAATCAAACTGATGCTCAGCGTAGAGCAATATTTAGATAAAGTAAACAATGATCAGACACAAACTATTGCATTAGATTCTTTAATTTCTGATGAAAATTTTCAAAATAGGTCAACCGAGAATCTTTTAATTGATATTTTACCCGATAATCCTGCATACGTAATCTACACTTCCGGTAGTACAGGAATGCCAAAAGGAGTGATTATTTCACATCATTCTTTTTATAATTTTGTACAATATCAGGCAAAATTTTTAGCCTTATCGGCTGATAATGTAACCCTGCAATTTGCTTCTCCGAGTTTTGATGCTGCTATAATAGATATTTGGACACCTTTAATTAAGGGTGCAACGATACATTTATATCCAAATAATAAAATTGTAAGCGAACCGCTTTTAGATTTTATTGTTACTCATCATATCGACACCGTTCCTTTAATGCCTCCGATGGTGTTGGCATCGTTACCTTTGAACAAACCTATCGGAAATCTCCACACAATAGCCATTGGTGGTGAAGCCTGTACTGAAAACACCATAAAATCATGGTACAAAAAGATACGTTTAATTAATAGTTATGGACCAACCGAAGCCACTGTTGCGGTAAGTAATTTTGAATTTAAAGAAGAAATTAATCCAAAAATTATCGGGTCTGCAATGCCATTTGTTGATGTATTGCTATTAGACGAAAATTTGAAACCTGTTGCAGAAGGTACTGTTGGAGAAATTTATATTGGGGGCTCTCAACTGGCGTTAGGATATTTACATCGTGAAGAAGACACTATAAAATCTTTTATCCAGGCTCCGGAATGGCTTTTGGATCAATTAAATAAAGGCACAACACTTTATAAAACGGGAGATATGGCTTTGCGAAGAGAAGATGGAAATCTTGAGTTTTATGGAAGAAAAGACGATCAGGTTAAAATCAGAGGGTACAGAATAGAACTTGCTGAGATAGAATATAATATCTCAAAATTACCACAGATCACTCAAAGTGCGGTTAAAGTACAGAGAAAAGAAAATGGTTTACCGGCTTTAATTGCTTTTATTCAACTTGCAACCGATGAAGATCAAACAAAAGTTTTACAGAATATAAAGGCTAAACTACAACAGGTGATGCCTGCCTATATGCTTCCTGACAAGATTTTTATTGTAGATCAAATGCCTTTGAACCATGCCGGAAAAATTGATAAAAAACTCTTAGAAACCCCCAAAAATCAAACAAAAAACAGTAACCTGCCGAAATGGAAAGAAGATAATTTGATCCAAGTCGTGACGCACATCTGGAAAGATCTTCTTTCGCTGAAAGAAGTTAATGAAGAAGATGACTTTTTTGAATTAGGAGGTCATTCTTTGTTGCTTGCTCAGCTGCACATGCTGCTTCCTGAACCTGTCAGAAATCTTATCAGTTTGCCGGAACTTTATATCTATACCACTATTTCAGCTTTTGTTAAAGAGATTGAAAATCGAATGGTAAAAACAGAAATTTCGCAAAAAAGTAAAGCTGAAATGATGATCAGCGAATTGATAAAAGATTCGGAATTACATATTGATTTTACGATAAATGAATCACCAGATCCGGAGATCTTAAAGAATCCTAAAAGTATTTTTTTAACAGGAACAACGGGTTTTGTAGGATCTCATTTATTAGAAGAACTTTTACAGCAGACTTCAGCAAATATTTACTGTTTGGTCCGTGCTTCATCCTCGAAAGAAGGACTGGAGCGTATTAAAGCTACTTTTAAAAAATTTAAATTATCGTGGTCGATCGATTATGACAGTCGTGTTATTGCGATGATTGGAGATTTATCCTTGCCTTGTTTCGGTATGGAAAATGAAAACTACAGTTTCATTACAAATCATATTGAAGTCATTTATCATTCGGGAAGTTCGGTGAGCTACGTACAGCCGTATTCTTTAATTAAAAAATCGAATATTGATGGTTTACATAATATCATTGATCTTGCGGTGGCAGGAAAAATAAAATTTCTGATGTTGCTGTCTTCCATGGGCGTATTTAGCTGGGGAAGACCTTTCACAAAGAAAACATGGATGTATGAAGATGATTCTATCGACCAAAATATGGCAGCAGTTTCCAGAGATCTGGGATATATAAAAAGCAAATGGGTAATGGAAAGTATTGCTGAAAAAGCGCGACAAAAAGGGCTTCCTATTACGAATTTCAGGTTAGGTTTTGCAGTTTGTCACAGTACTTCCGGCGCAACCGTGATGAATCAATGGTGGGGATCGCTTATTAGAAGCTGTGTTGAGCTTAATTCGTTTCCGCTTGTCATGGGATTAAAAGATGAACTAACGACGGTAGATTACATGTGTAAAGCCATCATGCACATCAGTAAAAAGAAAGAAGCGGTCGGACTCAATTTCCACCTTTCTCCTTTACCGGAAAATGATGTTTCACTCACCGATTTCTGCGCCAAAATAAATGAATATTATGATATCAATTTAAAAGGAATGGAATATCATCAATGGCTCAATCAATGGAAATATGATAATAATTTGCCGATTTATCCTTTACTAAGCCTATTCACAGAAGATGTACACGAAGGGAAATCATTAGTAGAAGCCTATGAAAATACCTATTATTATGACAGAAGCAATACGCAGCAGTTTTTAGCGGATACCAATTTAACGCCTCCTGTTTTCGATAAAAAGCTGATGACTCCTTATCTGGAATTTATGGGAGTTCTTTAAAGATTAATTCTTTTTTAATTCTGGATGTTTGATAAGCGAATTGTGAATGTTTGTGTTTAAATTATATTTGGAGTCAAATTAGATAAAATAATAGAAAATCATATCAATTTTAAAAAACGAGTTCTGAAGTTTTTCCTTTTTTTTGCAAAAAAAGCAAGATCGTTTTTATAGGTACAACTTGAAAAATTTGTACGTAGAAAGATACGTGTTGCCAATCAAAGTATGTTGGTTTTTTAGAGTTCTGAAAATCAATTATAGTATTTGTAATCAGTAGATTTTGTTTTTTTTGCAAATTTTAATAGAAAAGTAGTCAACCTTAATCTGTAATTCGGATTTATGCACTCCCTCATTTGCATGAAACCTAATTATCCCTAAAAATAAATTTTCAAAATTGCATTTAGTACAGCCAGACTTCTACTGAAACAGATAGTTCTTCTGTTCAGCCTTTTCAGAGAGATTCCTAATGTTAAATTGATATTGTTAAATAAAAATGGTTGCAAGTTCATTTGTAAGTGGCTACAACTTTGTCTATCAATAGTTATAAACGAAAAAAGTCGCCAATTGGCGACTTTTTCACTCGAGCGATCCGGACGGGACTCGAACCCGCGACCTCCGCCGTGACAGGGCGGCATTCTAACCAGCTGAACTACCGGATCAATTTTTTTAAAGTAAATTGAGAAAACTTCTGCGATCCGGACGGGACTCGAACCCGCGACCTCCGCCGTGACAGGGCGGCATTCTAACCAGCTGAACTACCGGATCAATTTTTTTAAAGTAAATTGAGAAAACTTTTTGCGATCCGGACGGGACTCGAACCCGCGACCTCCGCCGTGACAGGGCGGCATTCTAACCAGCTGAACTACCGGATCAAATTTTCGTTGTTGTAAATTTAAAGAACTATGTTTCTTTTTTGTGATTGCAAAGCTACAACTTTTTCCCTTACCTGCAAATTATTTAGTAAAAAAAAGCCTCCCAAAAACGGAAGGCATTCATTATCAAACTTATTTTTTTTATAAGTGTGCAGTTAATTTCTCAGCGATCGTCTCTTTTGGAGCTACTCCAACGATTTTATCAACAACCTCACCGTTTCTAAAAATTAGAACTGTAGGGATATTTCTGATACCATATTGCATAGAAATTTCCTGATTGTTGTCTACATCTACCTTTCCTACTATTGCTTTTCCATCAAAATCTGTTGCCACTTCTTCGATGATTGGTCCCAAAGTTCTACATGGTCCACACCATACTGCCCAAAAGTCAACCAATACCGGTTGTTCATTTGATTTTGAAAGTATCTCCGCGAATGAGCTATCTGTAATTTCTAAAGCCATTTTATTTTTTATTTTTAATTAATATTATATTCTTTTTAATCGTTGATTTCGATATTCAAAATTACTACTTTTCAGTAATAAGACTATCTATGCTCAACATTTGTTTTTTCTATAGCGTAATCGCTTGAAATCTCTTTCAAAGCACTTACCAAAGCATCAATTTCAGCTTTAGTTGTCATATGACTAAACGAAATACGTAACGGTGTACAACCATCCATCTCATCCTCAGATAAAACCATCATCATCACCATTGAAGGTTTTGAAGCTCCCGAAGAGCAAGCACTTCCCTGAGAAATGGCGATTCCTTTCATATCCAACTGAAGTCCTATCAGAGGGTTTTTATAAGGCAGTAAAGCACTTAAAACCGTGTAAAGACTGTTTTCCTTTTCAGCACTTCTTCCGTTGAATTTAATGCCTGAAACCTCAGCAGACAATCTTTCAATTGCGTAGTCTTTAATTTCCTGCATATGGGTTGCATAAGCTTCCATATTTTTAATAGAAATCTCTAATGCTTTGCCTAAACCAACAATTCCTGCAACATTTTCAGTTCCTGCTCTCAGGCTTCTTTCCTGAGGTCCGCCTGTGATAATACCTTTTAATCCTGATGCTTTTCTGATGAAAGCAAAACCTGCACCTTTTGGACCGTGGAATTTATGGGCACTGCAAGAAGCGAAATCTACAGCAATATCAGAAAAATCCAACGGCATATGAGCCATTGTCTGAACTGTATCTGAATGGAAAAGTGCATTATTTGCCTTGCACAATTCTGCTATCCTTTTAATATCGTAAATATTTCCGATCTCGTTGTTGACATGCATTAAGCTTACCAACGTTTTCTTATCGGAAGCTTTTAATAATTCCTCTAATTTATTAAGATCAATATCACCTTTTTCGTTAGGACGAATATAAGCTACCTCTACTCCTTTTCTGTTTTTCATATCCAAAATACTCTCAGAAACACATTTATGTTCCAAAGGAGAGCTGATGATCCTTTCTACTCCAAGGTTTTCTACGCTGGATTTGATGATCATATTATTAGATTCTGTTCCACAAGAGGTAAAAATGATCTCAGCCGGAGTTACGTGAAGATAATCTGCGATCTGCCTTCTTACATTTTCAAGAAGAATTTTTGCTTCCTGACCGAAGCTGTGAGTTGAAGACGGATTCCCGAAATTCATCTTCATGGTGCCTACCATTGCATCAATAACTTCTTCCGAAAGAGGCGTTGTTGCAGCGTTATCTAAATATATTTTATTCATTTTTATTTTGAATATTTTAATTCTACAGAATTGAATTGATAGTCTGAAGGAACGGTAAATAATACCCAAGGATTTGATATCACCTGTATTTCCATCCCGCCAGATTCTACGAACGGAACTTCTACGTACAGAATATTGTTTTTCACAGAAACACTTTTAATTTCTGAAATTCTGTGATCCCCCGATCTGAACATTCCTAAGTTATATAAAACTACTTTTTTATCTTTTGGAAATTTTGGATAATTAATTGCAGGCTCAGCTCCGGCTTCTACGATAAGATTTGAGTTACCACCTTTCACCGCTTTTTGAAGCTCCTGTTCATTTTTAATAATTGAAAATCCGGGCTGATCTGCTCCACCTTGAGATTCTGAGACAAGAATTTCCCCGTTTTTCTGCATATCTTGTGATTTTTTTGATGATTGGGCAGTCTGCGAAACTGCACTCGTGCAGCTCATAAAGAGCGCCAAAAACCAAATAAGTAGTTTATTCATTTTTACTTTTTTACTCACCCAAAATTAGTGAAAAAATTGGTAATGTCCTTCATTCGCCCATTTAAGCATTTGCTTATCTCCCGAAGTATCGCCAAAAGCAATAATTTTATCGTATTTAGAATTGCTTATTTCTTCTTTTATTCTCATTAATTTTTCGTTTCCGTTGCAGTTTTTACCAATGAAATTTCCTGTGAAAACTCCGTTTTTAAACTCTGCACGCGTGGAAACAAGCTGCATTTGTAATGCTTCGGCAAATGGTTTTGTCCAGATATCTAATGAGGCAGTGACCAATAAACTTTGTGTATTATCTCTATCGATATTATGAATAAAATCGAGCGCATTTTCGCGAACGATTTTTGGATAGTTCTCTTCAAAGAATTGCTTGGCTTTTTTCTCTATTTTCTCCTGAGTCTGCCCTTTCAGGATAGATCCGATGAAACTTTTCTTTACTTTTTCAGTTTCGGCCAATTTTAATTTTAATAAAATGAAAAGCGGAATATGTCTTAAAAATTGTACCCGAAACTTGGCAGAATCATAAAATTTAAGATACATAAACATGGTATCTTTATAGGTAAGGGTTCCGTCAAAATCAAAACAATACAATTTTTTCATTTTAATTAAAGCTTTAATTTTTTAAATATAAATTCAGGAATATTCCTGATGATCATCATTATAACGCCCCAAATTGGTAAAACGTATACAACGTCTTTCTGTTTTTTGAATGCTTTATAAATACAAGCCGCAGCCTGTTTTGGAGTTGCCGTTAATTTTGGATTTAAAGGTAAGCCTTCTGTCATTTTTGTGGCCATAAAACCAGGTTTTACCGTCATGACATGAACTTTTTTCTCAAATAAATAATTCCTTAGTCCGCTTAAATAAGCCGTAAAAGCTGCTTTTGCGCTTCCGTAAATGAAATTACTCTGTCTTCCTCGATCTCCTGCTACAGACGACAATCCGATAATTGTTCCTGATCTTCTGCTTTCAAATTTTTGGGCAAAATAATTCATCACAGGAACTAATTTTGAGTAATTAATATCAATAATTCTCTCCGTATTTTTATTGTCGTACAGACTTTCTTCCGTTCCGTCTCCCAAATATCCTGTTGCACAAAATAATACATTTGAATTGACATAATCAAACTGATTATAATCAATTTCCTTCATCAGATCCAGTTCTATCACCTCAGATTGCTGTAAAAACATCACATCAATATGTCTTGCAAATCTCTCCGTAGTTTCTTTGCTAGACGTGAAAAGATAGATTTTTTCAAACTTTTCGCCTTCCTGCAAAGCTTTTTCAACAAAAGCCTGAGCTACCTCAGACGTACTTCCCAGAACTATCATTTATGAATTATTATTTATGATTCTTTTGTGCTGTAAAGACACAAATTTGGAACTTTGAACATTTTTAAGATAATTGGTCAGCGATGATCTACTCATGCTGTCTTTGGTAAGATAAATCCTTCCTCCGAACTCATGAACGATACTGTCTAATTGCTCAACCAATTTTTTCAGCTTTGAATTAACTTTAAAATCCAGCGCCAACGTATAACCTTCAAAAGGAAACGAATTGTATGCGTCAGGATTATTCTTTCCGAAAAGTTTTAAAACTGCCAGGAAAGAACCGTTTCCGCTATTTGCAATGGTTTCAAGGATTTTTTTCATTCCTTCTTTACCTGTTTCTTTCGGAATTACCATCTGATATTGTATAAAACCAGATTTTCCATAAATTTTATTCCATTCATTAACAGCGTCTAAAGGATAGAAAAATGTTTCATAATCAATAAAACTTTTTACTTCTTTTTTAGACTGCTTTTTATAATATAACAGATTAAAAATCTTCACCGTAAGTGAATTCAAAACAAAATTCGGAAAGTAAAAAGGAACCGTCGGCTGTAATTTTTTCTTTAACCTTAAAGGATTCTTGGTTAAATTCTGTGGAAGCTCATGTTGAAAAGCATGTTCACCTCTCATCAAAATACTTCTTCCGATATTTTTTCCTTTTTGAAGGCAGTCGATCCACGCAACAGTGTACGTCCAACTTTCACTTTCTTCAAATAAAGTAAAAATTTCGTCAAGATTTTCTGCTTTAATACTTTCCTGACGAATGTAGGCAGATTCTATATTTTTAAGCTTAAATTTTGCGGTAAGAATGATTCCTGTAAGACCCATTCCGCCAATTGTAGCCCAGAATTTTTCGATATTTTCTTCTCTTGAACAAGTGATGATATCGCCGTTTTCAGTCATTAATTTAAACTCTATCACATATTCCGAAAAACAGCCTTCTGCATGATGATTTTTACCATGAACATCAGATGCGATCGCTCCACCCACAGAAACAAACTTCGTTCCCGGCGTTACGTATAAAAAATAACCTTGCGGAACAGAAATTTCAAGAACTTCGGAAAGTAAAACTCCCGATTCGCATTCTAAAATTCCGTTCAAACGGTCAAAACTTATGAATTTATTTAATTTTTTAGTAGAAAATATGTGTTCACCCAATGAAGCATCTCCGTAACATCTTCCGTTTCCTCTTGCAATGACTTCATTATGATTAATGACAAAATCTTTTATTTTTTTGAAGCTGTCCTCAGACTTCATTTCTTTTTCCACTATGGGAAAATTGCCCCAGTTTGTGACTTTTTGTATAAAATTCGGCTTCATTTTTTAAAGTAAATTTGAATTAAAAATGCAGCCACCCATAATAATAAGGTAACCTGTATATATCTGTCTCTGTAGACAATTTTTGTAGGAGATTCTGTTCTGTTGTACACCAATGTCTGCTGTAAATATCTTAAAAAAGCAAAAACAACAAAAATTACGGTATAAAAAACTCTTTCATGAAATCTTGCCTGAACTTCTCTCGATAACGTAAACATCAAATAACAAACGATCGCCAATGTTACAGAAATTGAAAGTGCAATGTCTGCAAACTGTACATTATAACCATCTAATGCTTTTCTTGTTTTCCCTGAAACCTGAGCATTGATAAGCTCTCCACGCCTTTTACCGATTGCTAAAACCAATGCCAAAACAAAAGTCAGTAAGATTGCCCATTGGGAAATATTAATTCCTGTAATATAACCTCCGGCTAAAACTCTTAAAACAAATCCTGTCGCGATAATAAAAATATCAATAATAGGAACATGCTTTAATTTGAATGTATAAGCCAGATTCATTACAAAATACATCCCAATAATCGTTGCAAATTTCCAAAGGTTTTCATGAAAATAGGTTTGTGCCAAGAATACGAGCGCAATATCAACAATCATTAAGCCAACAAGAATTCCTATCGCTCTTGATTTTGATATGGCTCCGCTGGCCAAAGGTCTTCTGCGTTTTTCAGGGTGTTTGCTGTCTGCTTCAATATCATTATAATCATTTAAGATATAAACAACACTGGCAGCCAACGAAAAAATAACAAAAGCAAAAATACTTTTTGTAAGTAATTCTACATTTTTGATATTACCTGAAAAAAAGAGGGGGACAAATACAAAAAGGTTTTTCACCCATTGCTCTACACGAAGTAGTTTTAAATATTTCTTCATCTATGGTATTTCAATTGCAAAAATAATGAATTCAAAATAAAAAATGGTTGCATAAAAATACAAAAAAAACCGCCGAAGCGGTCTTTAAGAAAATATTTATATGTTAAATTAATTACTGCCCTTGTTTAGCATCATTAATCATTTTTTCATTTGCTGTAATGGCAAACTCTACTCTTCTGTTTTTAGCTCTTCCTTCGTCTGTATCGTTTGTTGCAACCGGCATGCTTTCACCTTCTCCTTTAGCAAACATTCTGTTTGAAGCTATACCTTTAGATAACAAATAAGATTTTACAGAATTAGCTCTTCTTTCTGAAAGTGAAAGATTGTAAGCATCTGTTCCTTTATCATCTGTGTGTCCGTAAATATTGATATTAGTATCAGGATTGTTTACCAAAACCTGTGCTAACTTATCTAAATTTGTTTTAGTCACTGATGTAAGATCTGAAGAATTGAATGCAAAATTTACAATACTTTCATTCATTGTAATTTTAATACCATCTCCTACTCTTTCTACTTCAGCTCCCGGTAAAGTTTCTTTGATGTCTTTAGCCTGCTTATCCATTTTGTTACCGATAACGTTACCTGCAACACCACCAATAATACCTCCTAATACAGCTCCTAAAGCTCCATTTCCGCCTTTACCTACATTATTCCCTAAAATACCACCAAGTACGGCTCCTGAAACAGCTCCTGCTGCAGTACCTCTCTGTTGATGATTAGAATTTTGTACTGCCTCACAACTTGTCAATAGTAATGCTGATGATAAGAAAAGGCCTCCGATATATGATTTATTAAATTTCATCTTTTTTAATCTTTTATGTTTATAATTATTTCATTCCAGTTCTCTCGAAGTTGTAAACAACTTTTACAGTACTTCCGTCAAACGGAACATCTTGCTCTAAAGAAAACTGATCTGTAGTCTGATTGATCACATCTAAAGTATATCCTGCTAAATTTTGCTTAGCTTTAGTTCCATCAGCAATTTTTTTGAACATAAAAGTATTTCCGTCTTTTACTTCAAATTTGATAGGCTGAGTAAATCCAGAACCACAGTTTCCGCCACCGTTTACCGTAATAGCTCCTGTGTAGTTATTTGGAATAAATCTCCAATGACTTCCTACAAAACACTGAGCATCAATCCCTTCATCAAAAGGTTTAATTTTAAGTCCTTTGTCGTAATTTATGCTTACAATCTGCCAATCCCCTTTTAATTTAAGAAATTCTGATCTCTGATTCTGTGATGTTTCAGCTTTCTTTACTGTGGAACAAGACACTGCAAAAAGTGATGTTCCTAACATCCCTGCAAGTAGTAACTTTTTCATTTTGTTGTTTATTATTTTGTTACTATAAAGTTATAAAAAACCGTGCCAAAATTGCATAATAAAAATAAAAAAAGTCCGAAAAATTCGGACTTTCTATCTTTGCACCTTAAATACAGGTAGATAAGTTATTTTTTAACAGTCTTTTTTATGGATTTCGTAGCCTTTTTAACACTAGAAGATTTTCCGTTATAGAAATTCGTAAAAGCGTATTCAGCTGCCTTTTTCACGTCAATAACACCTCCAGCCTGAGAAAAATCACTAAAACCATTTGTAGTGTTTGGATTGCTAGATTTTACTAAAGCTTCAATAATCTGATCTGGTTTTAATCCCGGCATGTATGCCAATAAAACGGCTGCAGCACCTGCTACAACAGGAGATGCCATTGAAGTTCCCTGAAGATATTTGTATCCGCTTTTTGTTACGGTAGAATAAATCTGCTCACCCGGAGCAAAAACATTTACTTTATTTTTATTGAAATTTGAGAAATCGGCTCTCAAAGCATCATTATTATTTGTACTTGCACCTACAACAATTACATTATTTACAAGCGGTTTTTCGTCTGTTACGTTTTTATAGTTTGTAGGATAAGCTACATGTTCGGTAACATCTTCATTTTCATTCCCTGCAGCTTTCACCAATAAAACTCCTTTGCTTTCAGCATATTTGAATGCATCCCAAACTACAGTCTTACCTGGAGAAACCGGTTTACCGAAGCTCATATTTAAAACTTTAGCTCCATTATCTACAGAATATCTGATTGCGTTTGCAACATCTTTATCTCTTTCATCACCGTTTGGAACTGTTCTTACAGACATGATCTTAGCAACTTTAGAAGCTACACCATACTGAATTTCTTTTCCTTGAGGTAATCCTGCGATGATACCTGCAACGTGAGTTCCGTGGGTAGCATCAGGACCTTCATAATGATTGTTTCCGTATATCTTTTCAGAATAATCATCATAATTATCTCCTACGATTGATTTTCTTGGGTCATAACTTAAATCATATTGCTGAGCTTGAGGAGTATAATGCTCAAGAGCTTCTTTCATCTGCTCTTTCATTCCTTTTTCGAAATCAGCTGCAGATTTCCCTTTAAACTCAGGGTTTTGAGAAACCTGACCTAACACATTAAGTGCAATCGCATCTTTTTGGTCTGCTGGAGCTTTGATAGCCGCAATATTTTCTGCCGTTACAGATTTTCCACCTAATAATCTTACCATGTTAGGAATAAGATCAGTGATCATCGTGTACGTTTGCATAGCTTGTCTGCCTTCAACACTATTTTTAGTGAAAATTTCTTTAGCCTTCATATACATTGCGAAGTCTTCAGGCATTTTAGTTTGATTAGCTTTATTTTTAGCTGAATCATCTCCTTCGAAAACAGGCTTGTATTTAACAACAACTCTCGTTACCTCCATATTATCAACATCGATATCACCATTTTTTCCACCGATGAAATTCCATCCGTGAACATCGTCGATATATCCGTTTCCGTCATCATCTTTACCGTTATTTGGAACTTCGTTAGGATTTGACCAAACATTCTTCACTAAACCTGGGTGATCAACCTGAACACCGCTGTCTAAAACTCCGACAACAACTGTTGTAGGTTTAAGACCTTTAGATTCTAAATATTTATAAGCATTCTCCGTATTTACACCATATACTTTTGACGTAGCAAAGTCTTTGTGATACCAAGTCATTAGGTCTTTATCCTGATTTGCGTCAACTTTAGCTTCCTGAGCAAAAGTGAAACTAAAACCTGCTAAAAAAACAGCTGCTAATAATACCTTTTTCATATGTCGTTGTTTATTTATTTTTAAAGATCGTAGGTAATCACTTTTGTTAAAAGATTAATAGTCTTTCAAAATAAAGTGACTTCATACTAATATGATTGTTTAATATTTTTAAGATAAGTCAAAGATTCGGGTCCTTTGTTACAAATAAGGTCCAAAATCGTTAAGTCTTTTAAAAACCCAAATTTATCCGAGAAAGTCTGATAATATTCTTCCATTTCGAATTCAGAAGGTGATTTTGCAGAGAACTTTTCTCTGAAATTGATCTGTTCAGGATTTTTGATATATTCTACATTCAAAGAGTGTGCCTTTTCTGTTTTTAAAATACTTTGAAGAATTTCGATAGCTTTTAAATTAAAATTCAACAAATATTTTTCCTCTAATTCATAAATCTTTTTCAATTTATCTTCGTAAAACTCAAAGTAAGGAGAGCCTTGATAAGCTGTTTTGATAGATTTCCAGTGAAGACTTCTCCAATCTTCTCTGTAAGATATCTCGGTGTTTTTAAACTCCCTATTCCCAATATGACTGATTGGGATTATTAATGTAAGCTTTCCGTTTGCTCCAAAAATATTGGTTCTGCTTCTGTACGTTTGTTTTGGAAAACTTTCAAATTGTTCAAATAAAACATCATTTTCAGCATTCAAAAAAACTGAAAACCAAGAAATGGGTGGTAAATAAAATACCGGTAATAATACATTCTTCATAATCATAATGCAAAAATGAAGTATTCTTTCAAATACTTCATTTTATTTTTAAATTTATTTTAACTATAAATCTTCTTCTGTTTTTTTCTTTTTCCCGAATAACTTCATGAAGTATTCCCATCCAAAGAACAAGATAAGAATCATCGCTGCAACCCACCAGTATGAAGTTTTGTTAGCTTCACCAGTGTTTGTTGCTTTAAACATTCTTTCCCAACGAACTTTTTTTGGAGCCTGATACGTAGAACTAGCATCAGCAAAAGCTCCCTGAACACTCATCCATGTAAATATTGGCTTCCCAACGATATTTTCCTCAGGAACGAAACCAAAGAATCTAGCATCCAAAGAAGCATCTCTGTTGTCTCCTATCATCATAAAATAATCCTGTTTGATCGTATACTGACTCACTTCTTTTCCGTTGATGAAAATTTTATCGTTTTTCTTTTCTAAATTATTATGTTCATATTCAGAAATGATCCACTGATACATCGGTAAAGTTTCTTTATTGATTGCCACAACATCACCTTTCTTAGGAATTCTAACCGGGCCATACCAATCTTGGTTCCAAGGTTTGTTAACAGGGAAAATAGATTGTGTAGTGTCAATACTTTTTGTGTATGCCGTTTTATCAGCATTTAATTTATATGAAATTGTTGCAGAATCTTTTGGATACATGTTCTCCGTCATGTCGATCACATTCGGAAGAGCTTTGATCTCTGCAGCCGTTTTATCAGTTAATCCCTGAAAAGCATACATAAATCCTTTATCTGTCTGCATTTCTCTTACAGGCAAAAATCCATAGGTATTGTAAAGACTTGGGATATCTAACTGAGATCCTGTGTTTACAGTATATCCGTGCTGAACTTCCTGATCTCCAAGAACAACTTCCGGTTTATTGTTAACGAAAAGTCTTCCACCTCTCATTTCAAAAACATCACCAGCAGCAGCAACGCATCTTTTTACATAAGGATCTTTTCTGTCGATCGCTGTATGTACAGAATCCTGAGGATAGTTGAAAACAACTACATCATTTCTCTGAGGTTTGCTAAACTGAAATACTCTCTCATAAGGAAGTTTTACTCCATCAACATAAGATTTTGGGTCGTCTTTAGGATTTCCTTTTTCACCAGAATCAAAAATAGTTCCCTGTAAGAAAGGTATTGCCAAAGGACGCATTGGAAGCCTGTAACCATAGCTCCATTTATTTACGAAAAGGAAATCTCCCACCAATAACGTTCTTTCCATAGATCCTGTAGGAATCCCGAAAGGTTGCGTTACAAAAGAGTGAATAATTGTAGCAAAAACCACCGCAAACGTAATAGAACCCATGAAAGAGTCTTTTTTCTTTGCATTTTTTTCTTCGTCTGTTAAGAATAATTCGTTTTCATCTTCTAACTCTACATCTTTTGAGTAGTTTACACTTGCCATGTAAATAAATGGAAGGATCACCGTAAGCAACTGATTCTGGAAAAGGCTTTTTCCAAATTTTTTCATTAAATAAATATGAAAAACAGACATCATGATCGGGCCAACGATCGGTAAATACGACAAAAGAGCCCACCATTTCGGATGTTTTGTTTCTTTTAAAATAATGAAATAGTTATAAAAAGGGATAAACGCAAAAAGCGGACTATACCCTAATTTCTTGAACAGTTTCCAAGTTGAAAGTCCCATTAATACAGATAAAATGAGGACGTATACTGTATAAGTTAAAAAATAATTCATAAATTTTTCTTGCCTAATCTATAATTTGAGTAATTGATAATGAACAATAGGTAATAAAAGCCCTTCTGATCATTCTCTAATTAGTTTACAATGTAGGGAATTTGTTACAAAATTAAAGTCCTAAAACATCTTTCATTGTAAAATTTCCTTTTTTATCTTTGATCCATTCTGCAGCAACAACAGCGCCTAATGCAAAACCGTTTCTGTTGAATGCCGTATGTTTGATCTCAATTTCATCAACCTCACTTCTGTAAAAAACACTGTGAGTTCCCGGAACTTCATCTTCACGCACAGCAAAAATACCCAATTGATCTCCTTGAGTTTCTTCCAGTTTCCATGCGTTAAATTTCGGGTTGTGTTTAAAAATACCTTCTGCAATAGAAATCGCAGTTCCACTTGGTGCATCCAGCTTGTGAACGTGATGAATTTCTTCTAACTGACAAGAATATTCATCAACATTTTTCATTAAATCAGCCAACTTTTCGTTTAAAGCAAAAAATAAATTCACTCCTAAACTGAAATTTGAGCCATATAAGAATGCCGTATTATTTTCAACAGCAATTTTTTCAATTTCTTCTTTTTTCTCCAGCCAACCAGTAGTTCCGCTAATCACCGGAATTTGGTTTTCAAGACAAGATTTAATATTATTATAAGCTACTTCCGGCAAAGAAAATTCGATAACAACATCTGGATTATTAAGGTTTTCAGCAGTTGGAGTTTCTTTTAATCTGGCAACTACTTCATGACCTCTTTTTGTAGCAATTTCATCAATGATCTTGCCCATTTTGCCGTATCCAACTAATGCTATTTTCATGTACTTTTATTTAATCTTATAATTTAATGCAAAAAGTTTGCATTTTTATTTATTTGAAACATTAAGAACATTTAAGAAATTAAGTTTAATTAAGAAAATCAAATTGATTTTTAATGCTTAAAGCAACGCTAAACTTAATATTCTTAACTCCTTAATAAAAATCTTAATGGTTAAAATAATATTTTTTTTAAAATCTATAACTTAAACTCAATCCTGTTTTTGGAGGATTGATACCATACTGATCCTGAATAACTGCAGGAGTAAAAGTCAAATCCGGGTCGTGACGGCTTTCATAAAGATGTGCGTCTACCACAGCATCAACAATATTCAGAATATAAATCAATCCTGTAATTGCGATGGCGTAATCTCTTTGTCTTTTTGATTTATCCTGTGCATTTCCAAATGCAACTTTATCGAGCCACGGATGACTGTCTACAAACTCATTTGGAGTTCCGTTCAGTTTGGCGATGTAGTATTCTCGGTACTTTTTGTATTGCTTGTCGTTCCACATTGCAATTCCGACACCTGCTCCAACAGCTCCCCAAACGATAGGAACTTTCCAATATTTTTTATTGTAAAACTGACCTAATCCCGGCAAAACAGCAGAATACAATCCCGCTCTTGTAGGATTCAATTTTAATGTTTTTTTGGTTGGCCCGCTCGCACCTTCAAGATCTGCAACTATTTTAGCTTCAGATTTTGCTGGCTTTGCAGCAGAGATACTGTCTTTCGGATGGTGTTCTACCCGAATAGTATCGTTAGGATTTACTTGTGAATAGGCGATAGCAAATAGACACAAGAAAAAAGTGAAAAATAATTTCTTCATTTATTTAATATGAGATAAAATATATTCCAGCTCGTCTTCATTTTTGAAATCCAGAACAATTTTACCTTTTTTACCATTTCCGGAGGCTTTGATCTCCACTTTTACTTCTAAAATATCAGCAATCGTTTTTTGTACTCTCTTATAATTATTTGAAAGCTCAATCGTTGCTTTTTTGGCAGCCGGTGATTTTGGATTTTTCAATGCAGCAGCAGCCTGTTCAGTCTGACGAACATTCAGTTTTTCTTTAATAATTAAATTAAATAAAGTCTGCTGATCTTCTTCATTTTCAAGACTGATGATCGCTCTACCGTGACCTGCAGAAATCTCACCACTTCTGATAGCATTCTGAATGTCCGGATTTAACCTTAACAATCTGATAGAGTTGGTAATAGTACTTCTGTCCTTTCCTACTCTTTGGCTTAAATTTTCCTGAGTAAGACCGATTTCGTCCATCAATCTCTGATACGTTAATGCAATTTCAATCGCATCAAGATCTTCTCTTTGGATATTTTCAACAAGAGCCATCTCAAGAAGCTCCTGATCGTTTACTAAACGAATATAAGACGGAATAGAAGTTAATCCCGCAAGTTTACTTGCTCTGAAACGTCTTTCCCCAGATATAATTTCGAACTTTTCGCCATCTTTTCTTAACGTAATTGGTTGAATTACGCCTAAGTTTTTAATAGACTGCGCGAGTTCGTTTAATGCCTTTTCATCAAAATAAGTTCTTGGTTGAGTCGGGTTCGGATAAATATCTTCAATCGATACTTCTACGATACTTCCTACAAACTTATCTGCTCCCTCATCAGTAGCAGAATTGACCATAGCCTTGGATTCTGCACTTAAAATTGCTCCCAAACCACGTCCCATAGCTCTTTTTTTGTCCTTCATATTATGCTTTAAGCTTTAAGCTTTTGGCTTTAAGCCTTTTTTAATTCTTAACTAAATTCTCGTTCTTCAATAAAACCTCTTCTGCCAACTGAATGTATTGGATCGCTCCTTTACTTTCGGCATCATAATTTAAGATACTTTCTCCGAAACTTGGTGCTTCACTCAATCTTACGTTTCTGCTGATGATTGTTTCAAAAACCATTTCAGGGAAATGCAGATTCACCTCTTCTACAACCTGATTAGACAATCTCAATCTGCTGTCATACATTGTTAAAAGCAAACCTTCGATATCTAAATCTTTGTTATGGATTTTCTGAACATTTTTAATCGTATTCAATAATTTTCCTAATCCTTCCAAAGCAAAATACTCACATTGAATCGGGATAATTACAGAATCTGCTGCTGTAAGTGCATTCACAGTGATCAAACCTAAACTCGGTGCGCAATCAATGATAATATAATCGTAATCATCTCTTACACTTTGCAATGCTTTTTTAAGCATGTACTCACGATTTACTTTGTCTACCAATTCGATCTCCGCAGCAACCAAGTCGATGTGAGAAGGAACAATATCCAGGTTTGGTGTAGCTGTTCTTTTGATACATGTTCTTGTATCAACACTGTGCTCCAGCAAGTTATATGTAGAATACTGAACGTCATCCACTCCTAAACCGGATGTTGCATTAGCCTGAGGATCAGCATCAATGATTAATATTTTCTTTTCTAATACCCCTAATGCTGCGGCTAAATTTACAGCTGTTGTAGTTTTTCCAACTCCTCCTTTTTGATTAGCGATACCTATGATTTTTGCCATTATTAGAACTTTAAGCCTCAAAAATACACTTTTTTCTTTGCTATTAATGAATGGAGAAAACTAAAATTGAGTTAAAATATTGTTAACAAGCATTTTAAGTATAAAAAAAATTATCCACAAAAATTAGCTTTTTGTGGATAACTATCAAGATTTGTATTTAAAATTTTGAATGCCTGCTTTTAATAATAATTTTATTTTTAACGCAAAACACACAAAGGTTTCTAGAATACTTAACGCTTTTAAGATTCGCAAAGGCACTCTACTCAGCAAAGTTCACAAAGATTTTTAAATTATATCAAATTGTGGATAATTATATTAATTATCAAACTTCATTGAGATTGGAAATTTGAAATAACTTCTTACTGATTCACCTTGTTTATTTTTCCCAGGTACCCATTTTCCTCTGATAGATTTAATAGTTCTGATAGCTTCGCTATTAAAATTAGCATCTTTACCATCAGCTTTAATTCCTGAGATAGTTCCATTTGTTTCTACGATGAAAGTAATGGTAGTTTTCATTACATCTTCATTTTCAAATCCCGAACCGTCAAAGTTGCTTATTACTTTATTTCTGAAAGTATTAATTCCACCTTCAAAAGCTGCTTCAACACTTAAACCACCTGACCCAACAATTTCATTAGGATCTTTTACAGGAACAACTGGCTCTGGCTTTACAGATGGTATAGTTCCTGGATTAATAGGCGGAGCTATTGGTGTATAACTATCTGGTTTAGCTGGCTCAGCTTTAAAATCATTTTTAAAACCAGCAACAGCGTCAGTTGGAATCTCCTCTTTTTTAGGTTCAACTGCATTTTTAGTTGGAGTAGGAACAGTATTATCAAATTGTTTTACACTTGGCGGAGGTGTAGCTTTAGGCGGTAAAACAGTTGCTGGCGGATCTTCAGTTTCAGCAATATAAACTGGTGGAGGTAATACATAACCTCCTGTATCAGATACATCAGGAGTTTTAAATGCATTAATAACTATAGGTGTAATTGAAATCGCAGCCAACAAACTCACTCCTATAAAAAGCGCTTTGGTTAGTATTCTGTCTGATTCATTTCTTAAAGCATAAGCACCATATTCTTTGTTACGATGCTCGAATAGGATCTCGTTAAAGCGAAATTCCTGATTAGTGTTTAGGTGTTTCATCACTTAAAATATTTAAACTGTTAATATAAGGTGATTATTAGTTTTAGTAGCTCTTATCGATAAGCATTGTTTCAATATCAAAAAATTTGCCAAAAAATTGTTAAAACTGTAACATTTTAAAAATTTTTATAACAATCTTAAAATTTAACTATGCTAAAAATAATAACAGTCTAAAAATAAGAGGTATAAGATTTTTATTTTTCAATGATAATTTCATTTTAATTCAAAAAATTCAACGTAAACTAAAAAATAGTAAAAACCACACTCCCAAAATCGGAAAAATACTGAGACTTTCTTTCTCAACCCGAAATACATTTGTACCATAAGAAATCGGGGAATGCTGAAAACCGAAAAGAGTAAGCAAAAAAAATTTAAAAACTAATAATTATGCCAACTTTAACCCAAGAAGCTAGATCAAACTCATTAATGAGCATGCTTTTAAAACAAGTTTACGATTCTGTAACCAACGGTGGAGATCCGGATTCAATCGGTCCAAATGACTTTATCGCATTCGACCCAATCGGACTTACGTTAACAGAAGACACTTTTGATTATGCATTAAACGGTTTATTCGGAAATGCCCCGGCTCCAAAACCATTATTGGACGGAACAGGAAAACCAATTTTAGATGCTAACGGAAATCCTAAAACAAATTTAGAAGAATTCCAAAATGCAATGAAAGACAGTAAGTTCCGTAAATATCTTCAAATGGAACAGTTTTCTGCAATGGTAGACGCCATTCCTTCTCAATTACCACCACTTACATCAAGCGGAAACGGAAGAGAGATTACTATTTTCAATGATTCTTCAAAAAGAGTTTCCAAAGTGTATGAAGATTTGATGCAATGGTCTGTTGTAGTTGATACACCAATGGATCCGAAAGTTGAAAAAAATCTTGAAAAACTAAGAGACAAACTTTTCAAAATCAAAGTAATAAAAAATCCTGATTTTGATGAAAATGCTCCTGTTGATGATTTAAACAAGCCAGAATTACACCAAACTTTTGTTGCTCCGATGTATTCAAAATATATCGAGTATCAAATGAAATATTACGATATTGTTGACACGAATAATTCAATAAGAATCGATTCTGACAACGGAGATCCGGATGCAATGGCAACTATATCTATCGATGGTAAAAACATGAAAAAAAGAGAAGATGCAGCATTAAAAGCATGGCAATCTCTAGGTTACAAAGAAGCTGTTGAAAGAATTCAGAATTATCTGAGCGAAATTGAAGAAAAACATATGTTGGTCATCAAAAAACGTCTTCAGTCAGAATTCAGAAACAGCCAGAGAACAAGAGTGATTGATTATATTAATTATTCTCCATCAATTCCAATCTCAGCAAACGCTTTGAAAGAATCTAAAAACTGGCCAACGATTTCAATGTATGAAGGAAGTGCGCACAGCGATTATTCTAAAACAATTCACAACTGGAGCGCGGGTGCAGGATTCAGCATGGGATTATTCAGTATTGGTGCGAGAAACAGCGGAAATACGACAAGAACATCGATGAATACGGATTTCAGCAACCTTAAAATTTCATTTAAACTTGGAAAAGTAAGAGTGGAAAGAGGATGGTTCAGCGAAGAATTTGTAGAATCAAAATACTGGAAACTTCACGAAACTTCTCCACAATCATTAAACGGAGACATCATCAGTGATGGTAAAGGAAAAGGTTTAATGCCAATGATCGTTACAGAATTGATCATCGCAAGAGATGTAATGCTGGATTTCAGTGAAAACAGCACTGCTTATAAAGCTGCAAGCACAAAAATAAGTTCTGGAGCGGCAGTAGGAATCGGACCATTCGTATTCGGTGGAAGCCATAATTACGAAAATCAAAATTCTCAAACTGATGCAAAATGGAGCGGTAAAAAACTACAGTCAAACGGTATCTATATTATCGGATACAAATGTCATGTAGTTCCAAAATCTCCAAATCCAAACCCGGATATCAAAGTTTGGACAGACGGTAAATCATAATATCCTTCTCAATAGAATAGCCGGCAGAAGCTTTTTTCTGTCGGTTATTTATAAAATTTTTGATTGTTGATAATTTTTTAACGCAAAGTTCGCAAAGATTTTTTTGAAAAACTCACTGTTGATTTTCGTTCGCAAAGGCGTTTCACTCAGCAAAGAACTTACTATTTTTTAGATTTAAAACCAATCAAAAACACCTAATAACCAAAAACTACTTACCATGAAATACTTTGTTGCCGTCTATCAAAAGCTTAGAAACATTTACACGTCTCAAAGCTCGATGGAGAATGATCTGCCAATGATCTGCCCTTCTCTGAGAGTATATGAAAACGAAGAACTGGAATTATTAAAACCTCAAAGTCTACTGAATGATGATCAGAAAAAATCGCTTTCTATCATTAAAAAACAAAATGTGGCTTATGAACTGAATTCTGTACCAATTTCTTCAAATTTCTGGGATCTGAATCCGAATAATTCTTTATTTGATATTTACAGAGATATTCTGGACAAGAGTAACCTGAAAAATATTGAGGAAAATTTAGATAAAATTGTGGAAAGCAAAAGCATTATATTATATGATGCCAAAAATAATGACACTAAAGAATTTAAAGCCTATAAAAAATATTTAACCAACCATGAAACAGCGGTCGACAAAATCACTGCTCATTTGGAAATATTCGACAGCTTAGACACCGATGAAGAAAAAAAGAACTGGAACGACCAATTACTTAATCTCAATAATATAAAAGAGCTTGCATTTTCTGAATGGAAAGTAAAAGGCTTCAAAGATCTTATTGAAAAAGAACTTGAAAAGATCAATAAAACTTCCGAAGCAGATCTGTATGTTGCAATGGCTCAAAATGCAAAAAACACTTTTACTGCAGCAGAAAAAACGGATGTAATCAGCAACTCTTCTATTCATGATATTAATTTTATTCCATATGATTTTATGGAAAATGAATCAGGTTGGAACAGCATGAGAATTGAAAAATCCGAGCTTGATAATTTACATTCCGAAGCGAAAAATGCTAATGAAAATCTTCCATCAGAAATTCTTACCATTGATTATGATGAAAGTGTGATTCTGGCCGTAGAACTTGAATATTCTTTTGTTCATTTAAAAAGAAACTGGTTCAACAAAAACTTCATGATGTCTACTCTTTTTCAATGGAATGAAGCTAAAAAAATATCCGACGGACAAACCATTTCCAATGATTTTAAGCTTCCTGCATTTCCTAAAACTATGATGTTGATTAAAAATTTAAAAATAATTTTAGATCCATCCATCACGAATGATACGGTAAATAATCCTAATCAACTGATTTATTTCGGTCCTTTGATCATGAAACAACAGCTTTTTGTTAATAAAAATAACAATCAGAAATTCCTGAAAGCCGTAACGAACGTCAGAACCATAAAATCTGACCAACTCAATACCTTATCAAGAAAAACTGATAACCCAGAAAACGCAAAAATATCCACAATGGAATTCACTTCAAAACCTGTCCTTGAAACAGTGACCGAAGTTCCAAAAATGAATCCAAATACAGCTTTCAATAATAGAATAAATATGAGTGCTTTAGGTGGCGTTCGAAATTTAAGACCAATCACTCCTACTCCAAATATTGTCACTCCCGTTCAGCCCGTGGCTCCAGTAAAACCCATCACTCCGATTGTCGCCACGCCAATACGAGTTCCCGGAATTTTTGTTCCGATAAGAGTTCCAATTCAGGTTCAGCCAACTTCCGCAATGGTACAGTTCAGGGTTTTTGATAAAATAAACAATGATCCAATTTATAAATGCGCCATTTCCATCAAAGGAACGAATAACAACAGGATCTTCGAGATAGAAACCAACGAAATCGGAATGATCAACCAAATGATTCCGATCGGAGAATACAGCATTGAACTGAGAGTTGATGATTACGCTGTTTTGCAACAAAATTTTAGCGTCGTAAACGTCAATCCTCTGAATTTAGACTACAAACTTCAAAGAGAGGAAGTGAAATTTAAATCATACTTTTTAATTGGGATGATTTGTGAGAGAATGCCAAAAGTACCTATAAACTAATTCTTTTGTCTTGAAACAAAAGAATCAAAAATTCAAGACTTGGAATCTTTCGCTAAAAATAAAGTCTGTTCTCTAAAGATTCTAAAACTCGCGCGAATTTGAAATTGATTTTCGATTCTGAATTTGTCTCGCGCTCAAACAGTAGAATTTTCTTAACGTTCACAGAATTTATTTTCTTAACGCTACAGCTTCCTATGTCGATAAAATACACCGATTATGTTTATCATTTATAACTAAAAAACTAACAGCCATGAAACTTTTAAAATATTACACAAAATCACCGGAAGTCACTACACTTTGTGAACTTCTTTATAAACAAGGATATAACATCAAAATTTCAGATTCTTTTTCTCTTGAAGTTGATGCTGCAGTGAAAGATTTTCAACGAAAAAATTCTTTAGTCGTGGACGGAATTGTCGGAATGAAAACGTGGACGGTTTTGCTTCAGAAAAATTCGGCTCCGGCTCCGACAAATTCAGCTGATAAATTTTTGAAAGAAAGTGACTTGATTACTTTTGCTAATCAATACGATCTTGAATTGGCAGCCGTAAAAGCCGTTAACGAAATCGAAAGCAGCGGAAAAGGATTTTTAATTAATAATAAGCCTAAAATTTTATTTGAAGGTCATATTTTCTGGAACGAATTAAAAAAAAGAGGAATTGATCCAAATACTTTTTACAACGCCAATCACAAAGATGTTTTATATCCAAAATGGACAAAAATCTACTATCAAGGCGGCGTGAAAGAATACGACAGACTGAATGAAGCAATGACTTTAGGAAACGATCCGAAATTCAAAGATGCGGCGCTGTCTTCTGCTTCTTGGGGAAGTTTCCAAATTATGGGTTTTCACGCGAAAAATCTCGGATATGTCGATACTGCTGACTTCGTATCTAAAATGGAAATTAATGAAGGCGAACATTTGAAAGCTTTCGGAAAATTTCTTGAAAAAAATGGACTTTTAACTCATTTGAGAAATAAAAGCTGGGCAAATTTTGCAAAAGGTTATAATGGCGGAGGTTATAAACTGAATAAATATGATGAAAAACTAGCGAAAGCTTATGCCAAATATTCTAAAAACTGATTAACCAATTTATATTTTAACGCATTGATTTTTAAAGTTCCCTTTGCGTTGAATGACTTTTTCTCCCACGGATTTCACAGATTTTCACATATGATTGTGTTTGTTGTATTTGTGAAATTTGTGGGAGATCTTTAATTATGAAGTCGGTGGCTTCGAGAACCTTAGCCACCGACTTTACAAACTTGCGCGACAACTGGTGGCTGAGGTTCTCGAAGCCACCAATTATTATAACAAAAAAAAGAGACTATCAAAATTGACAGTCTCTTTTTATTTATTTGAAAATATTCCTTAGAATAATTCTTTTCTGATGATGTTTTGACTTCTTTCAGGTCCTACTGAAACTAAGTAAACATTGATTCCTAAATACTTCTCGATAAACTCGATGTATTTCTGAGCGTTGTCCGGAAGTTCGTCGTAGCTTCTTACTTGTGTAAGATCTTCGTTCCAACCCGGTAGATCTTGGTAGATCGGCTCGTAGTTGTATAATTTTTCTGTTGAAGAAGTGAAATAATCGATGATTTTTCCGTCTTCAGTTTTATAATGAGTTACGATTTTAAGGTTTTCAATTCCTGTAAGAACGTCTAATTTAGTAATTACTAAGTTATTGATTCCGTTGATCATACAAGCATGCTTTAAAGAAACAAGGTCTAACCAACCTGTTCTTCTTGGTCTTCCTGTCGTAGCTCCAAACTCACCTCCGATTTGTCTGATGCTTTCTCCTAATTCATTGTCCAATTCAGAAGGGAAAGGTCCGTTTCCTACTCTTGTACAATATGCTTTAGCAACACCGATCAGGTTTTTAAGTGAAGTTGGCGGAACACCAGCTCCTGTACAAACACCTCCTGTAGATGGAGAAGATGAAGTTACGTAAGGATATGTTCCGAAGTCGATGTCTAGCATCAACGCCTGAGCTCCTTCGAATAAAACGTTTTTACCATCTCTGATAGCTTCGTTCAATTCAACCTCTGTATCAACGATTCTGTCTTGAAGTTGTTTTCCTATCTCTAAAAATTCGTTGTAAATTTCTTCAACGTCTAATGTAGGTTTTCCGTAATATTTTTCGAAAAGAGAGTTTTTAACTTTTAAGTTTTTCTCAATTTTATCTCTTAAAATTTCAGGATTTAAAAGGTCTACCATTCTGATACCGATTCTTGCGATCTTATCTTCATAACATGGCCCGATTCCTTTTTTAGTAGTTCCGATCTGAGTTCCTCCGTGCTCTTCTTCACGGTAAGTATCCAAAAGGATGTGGTAAGGCATGATCACATGCGCTCTTCTGCTGATAAAAATGTGGTCTGTTCTAAGGCCTTTGCTTTCGATCTGGCCTACTTCTCTAATGAAAGATTTAGGATTTACCACTACTCCATTGGCAATGATACATTTACCTTTACACTGCAAAACTCCTGAAGGAAGAAGGTGCAAAACAAATTTCTCCTCACCCACATAAACCGTGTGACCTGCGTTGTCTCCCCCTTGGAAACGAACAACATAATCCGATTTTGCAGATAAAACATCCGTGATTTTTCCTTTACCTTCATCTCCATACTGAAGACCTACAACTACGTAAGTTGACATATTTTACTTTTGTTTTTAGATTCATGCAAAATTACTTTTAAAAAATAGGGTGACCAAATTTGTGGTGAATTTTATTTTTGAGAGTTTAATTTTAATAAAAATCATTTATATTTAGCATAATGGAAAATAATACAATTGAAAAACTAGATAAGATATCTGATATTTGGAATAATTTCATCCTTGAATATAAATTTTGTAACAATAAAATCAAGTTCACTGATGAAATTAAAACAAATTACTTTGGTGACATTTTGGGCTATTTCCATGATACATTCTCTTTAATTTCTAATATTCCAAAAAATTCAGCTAACTCAACAAAATTTTCCTTTTACATAAGTTTTTTACAAGCAATATACGTCCAACAAGATTTTGTAGAAGAATTACTTTATATTTTTAATTGCAATAAGAATAAAAGCGATTTAAAAAACGACATTAATTATTCAAAAAATAGAGATATAAGAAATGAACTTATTGGTCATCCAATTAGGAAAATTAATGGTAAATTCATTTCGTCAGCTTTATTCAGTTACCATTCTAAAGATGATGAAATCGAATATTTAAGATATCATATAGATAATAATTATAGTTTTGAAAAAGTTAATATTAAGACCGATGATGTTATAAAACGCCATATAAATTTTCTAGATACATATTTTGATTTAATAATTAAAAAGTTAGAAAGTATATTAATAAAATTCAAAAAACAAATAGAAGTCTTGGAAGAAAACATTCTAGTACAAGACTTTGAAACTCTTCTTAAAATAATCTCAGCATATTTTGAAAAGTTTTTAGAATCAGATTTCATTTACGATGCTGAATCATTAAAAATAATCTATTCTAAAACTCATGAACATGAAAGATATCGGTATTTTATTGAAAATTTTCATTCAAGTTTAAAAGAATATATATTTTACACTAAAGATGATATTGATATATTCACAAGTAAAAAAGAAAGTAATTTCTCAGAAATAGAATTTCCAATAATTCCAATAACAAAAAGGCCAAATAAAGAAGATGTCAGTTATCATTATGAATTGGGTAAACTTTCTACAAAAAGAAATTTTCCTGATTTTAATTTTTTCAGTTCTCTTTTAAAATCTAAATGTAATAATAGTGAAGTTTTAGTTGAACTAGAGCATATGGAAAGAAGCCTACATAATGATATTGAATATTACTCCTCATATAAATATCTAAGATATTTATTGAAAAATTAAGAAAGAAATCATCCCGCAGAAACCTTTCATTGGCTTAGATTACTGCAGAATGACAAATAATTATGAAACAAACCTAACAGGTTTTAAAAACCTGTTAGGTTTAGAGTTTGCAAAAAACATATCTTTAATCATCCTCCAAAATACCAAATGACAATCCCAACCATGAAATCACTACAAAAATCAGGACACCTACCTGCAACCACAAACGATCAAACCCAACTCTTTTACACTTTATTCTATCCTGAAACAATTCCTGTAAAAGCGACCTTACAAATCGTTCACGGTATGCAGGAACACAGTGGCAGATATTCGGAAATTGCGGAGTATTTTGCCAATCGAGGATTCGCTGTATTGACTTATGATCATTTAGGGCACGGAAAATCGGTAAAACACAAAAAAGATATTGGTTTCTTTCAACTTAATAATCCGGATGAAAGATTGATTACAGATTCAGAAAAGATGAGTAAACACTTGATGCATCAATATCCGGATGTTCCTCATTTTATTCTTGGACATTCAATGGGTTCTTTTATTACGCGTTGTTTGCTGCAAAGAATGGGTAATCAATTTTCGGGGGCAATTATTACGGGAACGGGAGGAGCTTTGACAGGGATTAATTTAGTGACAGCTTATTTTTCGTTAGTCAATAGAATAGCACCTTACAAACGCACTTTTTTCAATAATCTTTTTACGATTGTCAATAATCAGAAATTCAAAAAAGACAAAAATTTCAATGACACAAGCTGGCTTAGTCTGAATCCCGCCAACAGAGATGCTTTTTCTCAGGATGAACTTTGTGGTATTCCCTTCACCAATAATGCGTTTTATGCGTTATTCGGTATTTATAAAAAAGCGACGGCAAGAAATTGGGCACAAACCATTCCGAAGTCCTTCCCTTTTCTATTTATTAGCGGACAGAATGATCCCATAGGCGATTTTGGAAAAGGAGTTACACAGACTGTTGAGAATTTAAGGATTGACGGTTTTAAAGATGTAAATGTAAAACTGCATGCTCAAATGCGACATGAAATATTGAATGAAGACATGAGAGAAGATATTCTGAATGATATTTATCAATGGATTTTGAAGCATTTATAATGCAATTCCCTGGTGACTAAGGTTCTCGAAGCCACCAAGGAACGACAATAAATATATTAATTTTGTGATTATCCTAAAACAATCTCATTATCAATTCCAATTTCATTCAAAAAAATCTCATCATGGGAAATCACTAACAAAGTTCCATGATAATCTTTAATAGAATTGGTTAGAATTTCTACATTTTGAAGGTCTAAATTATTCGTTGGTTCATCGAGAATAATCATATCAGGAGCTTTATTGCTGATGGAAAGTCCGCACAGAAGAAGTCGCAGACGTTCACCGCCACTCAGAACACCACCTATTTTATCCCAGGTTTCTTTTCCGAATAAAAATCTTGATAACAACGTTTTCACTTCAGATTCTTGTAACGCGTTATCGTTGAATTTTTGAGCAAAATCGTAAATCGTTGAATCTCGATCAATCAAAGAATATTCCTGATCAATATAAATAGAATTAAAATCCGACTTCGAAATTTTCCCGACAGGCGATTTCAAATCTCCCAGCAAAAGCTTTATCAAAGTCGTTTTTCCCGAACCGTTCGAACCTTTGATAGAAATTCTATCTCCGCTTCTAATTTCAAAATTGAGATTTTCCTGCCAAAAATTTTCTTCATTATATTTAAAGTTAATTTCTTCAGCCGAAATCAAAATCTTTCCAGAATGCAGCTCTGAATCATTAAAATTCACTTTCATCTGATCCGCATTTCTAACAGACGATCGCAAATCCCGCAAATTACCCGAAATATCATTGATTTTTTCAGCGTGAATACTTTTCAATTTTGAAGAATTTTTCTCAGCATTATTCCTCAAAGTATTCATCATAATTCTCGCCACACCCAATTTTTCCTGCTTTCCTTTTCCTCGTGCATCGAGTTTTTGCTTTCGTTCCAAAGTTTCACGCTCCTTTTCTTTTGCTTTTTTCAAAGCACGTTCTTTCGAATGAATATCGTTTTGCAACGCCTCGATTTCAATTTCTTTTTGTTCTGCATAAAAATCATAATTTCCGCCGTAGGTCGAAATTCCCTGATTGCTCAATTCAAAAATCGTATCAACCAAATTCAGTAAAGTTCGGTCGTGACTGACAATTACAACCGTCGAATTTGTCTTTTCAATAAGCTCATACAACAGATTTCTACCTTCCAAATCGAGATGATTCGTTGGTTCATCCAATAAAATAATTTCAGGCTGATTGATCTGAATTCCGGCAAGAAAAACCTTAGTTTTTTGTCCGCCACTCAGGCTTTCTAGTGTTTGATTTAAATCTAAATTTTCAAGCTTCCAATGTTGTAAAGCGATTTGAGAGCGTTCTTCAATATCCCAATCGTCATTTAAAGTCTCAAAATACATTTCATCCACTTCCCCATTCGTTATTTTTTGAAGTGCATGTAATTTTTTGTCGATTTTTAAGCATTCCGCAACCGTCAAATGATTAAAATTTCCAAACATCTGCGGAACATAGAAAATATCACCCTGAATATTGACGCTCCCTTCCAAAGGTTCAATTTCATTCGCAATAATTTTCAGTAAGGTAGATTTCCCCATGCCGTTACTTCCGACCAAAGCCGATTTTGTGTGTGATTGTATCGTTAAGTTAATAGAATTAAAAAGCAGATTCCCCGCAGGAAACCCAAAAGATATATTGTGTAGAAAAAGCATGATTTCTTTCTTAATTAAGGTTAAACTTCAATAACATTTTCGTTATTGTTCAATTAAATCTGAAAGAAATTACATCCTACATGTCTCTTGTTTTGGGTTTTGTATGTTGCAAAGATAATAATTTTTAAAATATTCTTTTATTTTAAACAGTTTTCTATTACTCATTGCCCATTATTCATTACTTATTTTCAGGAGCTATTTCCCGCTTTCCGTTACAATCTTTTTTTTCAAAAAAGGATTTTCACTCAATCGGGGCTAGGGTATTTGTCGTCATTTCAGCATCTCGAAACATTCAGAAAGTTTGTCATCCTGAAAGGATCTAGACATGAATCTTTCCATATTACAATTCTAAAAATGTTGTTTAGATCCTTTCAGGATGACAAAGAGATTGGAAAATCATTATGAAAAATACTGCAAAACAGATTCTTCACCACGTTTTTTATTCGCTCAAAATAACATTACAGTATAAAATCATCAACTCTTAAAGCTTAAAACACTCTTAGTCTTAAACGCTAAAAACTTTCATCAAAAATCCGTAACTTTGCAAACTACTAAAAATTTTATGGAAAGTATTAAAGTTCACGACAAAACTTTTGTTCCTTATCTGGAGGACGCCGAAATTCAGGAGATCGTAAAAGCAACAGCTTTAAAAATTTATGAAGATTACAAGGACGAAGTTCCTGTTTTCATTGGTGTTTTGAACGGAGTTATCATGTTCTTCTCAGACCTTTTGAAGCATTATCCCGGTGAATGCGAGATTGCTTTCATCCAAATGAGTTCTTACGCAGGAACAGAATCTACAGGAATCGTTTACCAGAAAATGGAATTAACGAAAGATGTAAAAGACCGTCACATCATCCTTGTAGAGGACATCGTAGACACAGGAAATACGGTTGAAAGCCTTTTCAAATATTTTAGCGAAACGCAGCGTCCAAAATCTGTAAAAATCGCTTCTTTCTTATTGAAACCGGAAGTTTATAAAAAAGATTTCAAATTAGATTATATCGGAAAAGAGATTCCGAACAAATTTGTTCTTGGTTATGGTTTAGATTATGATGAATTAGGAAGAAACCTTCCGAATTTATATCAATTATCTGACGGACAAATCAACCATTAAACGCTGTTGGCTATTAGCTGATAGCTTTTAGCCTAAAAAAGTAAAATAAAGAAATAAATTTAATAATAACTTAAAAATGCTAAAGGCTAAAAGCAAATATGCTAATGGTAAAAGCCAAAAGCCAATTGCAAACTGCCAAAAGCGCTTCAACATTATGATAAACATTGTTCTGTTCGGCCCTCCAGGAAGTGGAAAAGGAACTCAAGCTCAGAATCTGATCGAGAAATTTAATTTAAAACAAATCTCAACAGGCGACCTTTTCAGATTCAACATGAAAAACGACACTGAACTTGGGAAATTAGCTAAATCTTACATTGATAAAGGAGAATTGGTTCCGGATCAGGTAACGACAGATATGCTGATTGATGAATTGAGAAAACCGACCGACACAAACGGATTTATTTTCGACGGTTATCCAAGAACTGTTGCACAGACAGAAGCTTTGGAAAATATCGTTAAAGACGAATTAAACAATCAGGTTAACATTTGTCTTTCATTAATCGTAGAAGATACTATTTTGGTTGAAAGATTGCTGAAAAGAGGCGAAACAAGTGGAAGAACCGATGACAGCAATGTAGAGATCATCGAAAACAGAATTAAAGAATATTATGCAAAAACAGCTGAAGTAGCTGAATTGTATAAGCAGCAAGGAAAATATGTAGAGGTAAACGGAGTTGGCGAGATCAACGAAATCTCTGAAAAGCTCTTTGCTGAAGTAGAAAAAATAAAATAAGGATTTAGAATTTAGGGATTCGGATTTAGCATTGCTCAAATCTATTCCCTAATCCCTGAAGCCTAAACCCTAAAAGAATTATGTCAAATTTTGTAGATTACGTAAAGATTCATTGTAAAAGCGGTCATGGTGGCGCAGGTTCTGCCCATCTTCGTCGTGAAAAATATATTCCGAAAGGAGGACCTGATGGTGGAGACGGAGGACGTGGTGGTCACGTTATCATGAAAGGAAATGCTCATGAATGGACTTTACTTCCCCTTCGATACACGCGTCACATCAAAGCAGACCGTGGTCAGAATGGAGCTAAAAACCAGCTTACAGGAGCTTATGGAGAAGATATTTACATCAATGTACCTATCGGAACTATCGCTAAAAATGAAGACGGTGAAATCGTTGGCGAAATCATGGAAGACGGTCAGGAAATCATCCTGATGGAAGGTGGAAAAGGTGGAAAAGGAAACGAACATTTCAAATCTTCTACCAACCAAACGCCTAGATTTGCACAACCGGGAATGGACGGTCAGGAAGGTTTTATCGTTTTCGAACTTAAAATCTTAGCGGATGTTGGATTGGTAGGTTTCCCTAATGCAGGAAAATCAACTCTTTTATCGTCTGTTTCTGCGGCTAAACCGAAAATTGCCAATTATGCATTTACCACTTTAACGCCCAATTTAGGAATCGTAGATTACAGAAATTACAAATCTTTTGTAATGGCCGATATTCCGGGAATTATTGAAGGTGCAGCGGAAGGAAAAGGTCTTGGTCACCGTTTCCTGAGACATATTGAAAGAAACTCAATCTTATTATTCCTTATTCCGGCAGATTCTGAAAGTCATTTTCAAGAGTTTAAAATTTTGGAAAATGAATTACAGGAATACAACCCTGAATTATTAGATAAAGATTTCATCATTTCTATCTCAAAATCCGATCTTGTGGATGAAGAACTTAGAAAAGAGATCTCTGCAGAATTCCCTGAAAATAAAAAACCTTTATTTTTCTCAGGAGTTACGGGAGAAGGTCTTATGGAATTGAAAGATGCGATCTGGAAGCAATTGCACGGATAGAAAATATCTTATTACAATATAAAAAAAGGATAAACATTGCTGTTTATCCTTTTTAATTCAATTATTATTTCACTTTATCTATTGAACAATAACTTTCTTGGTAACTGTAATTCCATTATCAAGCTTAATCATCAATAAATAAGCTGATTTTGGAAGATTTTCAACAGGAACATTGAGATCATTTCCATTCAAAATATTTTTACCTGAAAGATCATAAAGTATCCAACCTGTTAGTTTACTTTTACCTGCGTCTATTTTCACAACTGTAGAAGCCGGATTTGGATAAATTTTAACTTCCGAAGCTGCAATAGTACCTGTCTTAGCAAAAGTTGGTTCAATATTACTGGGTCCTACTTTATTGAAACTAGTAATTGTGCACGGACTAATGTATGCTTTAAAATTTCCTCTTAAATCCCCTTTCACAAAGAAATCCGGGTTTAAATTAACATTTAAGCCAGCTTTATATTCTACACTCAGATTATCATTTATTGTTGAAGATGCAAAGATTGATTTTCCAGCCTGATAAATTTGTGACGATGTTACCGGTGTTGTAATATATAAAACATCGGGACATGCAGCAGAAGCATTAAGTTCAGGAACAAATTGAGGAAATGAAAAGCCATTTTGAGCATTTCTTGGAGGTGTAATTGAACTTAAAGGATTTACAGATGGACTCCAAACATTAGGTGTATTAATTACTCGCCAATCATAAGATTGATAATAATTGCTTACATAGGTTCCAAATTTAACTTCCTTAAAACCATATCCATCATCTTGTATTTTAGCATTTTGTATTAAATATATTTTACCATTTTTTGCTAATTGTAAACTAGCAGTTAGTCCATAAAAGTTAAAATTGTAATTAGAAGAAGATGAAGAATCAACACCAACTAAACTTCCTGTATTAATGTTATACATTGCTAAACCCGACCAACCAATTATTCCAGCAGGATATAAACAAAGACATGCTTCTGCACCAATAAAGTATACAATATTACTATCAGGAGAAAACTCTGCGCTATTTGCAGTTCCACTCGCATCACCATAATATGTAGCATTATTATTAGCAGGAATAATATTAAAGGGACTAGTAATTATTCCTGTAGTATTATTAAAATTATGCAACCAAACACTACGGTATGTTCTTGTTAATAATTTTTTGGAATTTGGCGATATTTTAATAAAATTACCATAATTAGCACCAAAACTTACAACAGGTGTTGTATTTAAACCACTCGCATCTAGTTTGTAAGATAAAAAGTTACCATTATTTGCCGTTACTACCCAATAAGAATTTCCGTCGCTAGCAAGTGTTGAGGTTAAGGCATTCGTTGGAGAATCAGTAAATAGTATATTGTTTTTTGAAATTACTTTACCTAAACCTCCATTCAAAGACATATCTACAATAGCATATCTTAATCCATAGTTATAAGGTGTCGTAGGTTGGATTATGAATTGATCATCCAACGTTTTATTCCCATTAATATAAAAAACGTAATATAAAGTATTGGAGTTTGGTAAAGGAAGTATGATCGAAGATTGATCAGAAGGATTACCTATGTTCTGTAGTGGTAAATTTACAGGTGCTCCAAACAAATCATTTCCATTATCCATCGTAACACTATTCTTATTATAAATAGTATATCCATTGGAGAAAAAAAGTAAATCTCCAGTATTCTTATCACTAATAATTGAGCTTCCATACCTAATACTGGGTATTAAATTGGTTGTATGTAAAAAGCCATTGGGAGTAGTATTATCAAACTTCCACTTGTTATTTCCAAATAACCAATTATCATTCTCATGCTGAGCAAACAAAAAATTTACCCCAAACACCATAAGGATTATAAAAAAAGAAAATTTTGTCTTCATAATTTAAAGTTTAAAAATTATTTTGAACATCTAATCTCTTTCTTCAATGTTTGAATCTCTTCTTTCTGAATTATTAACTCTTTATTTTGCTCTATAAGATGAAGAGTTAGTTCTTCTACTTTTTTAAGTAAAAGAATGTTCATTTCTTTTAATTCAATCCCATTTTGAATTGCCTGTTCTGTAGTTGGAACTTCAGGTAAATGGCCATTTTTATCGATGAATTTTTGTAAATCATTCAAAGGCATCAATTTATATCCTTTTTCAAAAACATAATCTGCCCAGCCATTACTTGATGCGATATCAACTTTCACTTTTTCTGTTCTTATACCGTCTTTTACGAAAAGCTTATATTTTTCTCCATCTTGAGAAACACCATCTGCTGGCAATTGGTTGGTAAATTGCCCGATTCCAATGGTGCCATTATTTCCTATAATCCAATTTCCAATATTTAGCTGGTTATTTCCTCCTGATGTTAAAACGTTCAAATTATTACCAATAACAATATTCTCATTACCTGCTGCAATATTATTTCCTGTTTCAATACCTATTCCAATATTATTGTTTCCACTAGAAACTCCACTTAAAGCTCTTTTTCCCAGCGCTGAGTTTCCAACACCTGAATTTGTTCCTGACATTGCACCATAACCAATTGCTGTATTATTCTCAATATTATCATTAACTGTAGCATTGTATCTTGCTAAAGCAGCAAAACCAACGGCTGTATTCGCTTTAGATGTTCCAAGACCGTTTATTGCATTTCCTCCTACAGCAGTGTTAGCAGTAGCAATAGTACTATTTGCGTTAGCATTTACTCCTATTGCAGTATTTTGTCCTCCTGATATATTGGCTCTTAAACTATTTGCACCTACAGCTGTATTTGCACCTCCACCGATATTACTAACAAGTGCACCTATACCAACTGATGTATTGGCGAATCCTACAAAATTATCATTTCCTCCACCTAAAAACAAATTATTATCCAAGCCTGAACCACTATCTATATTCTGGAATATTAGCCTCCCTTTAGTATTTATTTTCATCCATTCTATATTGTTAGTTTTAAAAACAAGAGGTTGATTGTCTGTAGTTCCTAAAAAATTAGTAGTTGGACTAGTTGCGCCGTTTCCTGTAAGATTCCATGATTGTGCATTTGCAACAAAACCTAAGACTGTTGCAATTAAAATTGTAGTTTTTTTCATGATTATAAATTAATTTTTAAATTCAAGTAAAATTATATCATTTATAATAGAATATTTTATGTAATTAATCTAAATTATTATATTATAACAATAAAAAAATCCCTTTTCAAGCACCTTTATGAACTTTTCTTTAATTTTTAACTAGACCTTATCTTTTGGAACAATTATTGAGAGACTCCAACCAAATTTAAACTATGAAATATTTACTAGGTCTTTTTGCATTTGTTGTATTATTTTCATGTAATTCTCAAAATGCACAAAGCTCACAAAATAGCAAATCACAATATTCTACAATTGAATATAAAACAAGTCCTTGTTTCGGATTTTGTCCTGTCTTCGCGATGACGATCAATCCTGACAGAACTGCGGTTTTAGAAGCGGAACATTTTAACTTCACCAAAACACCTTCAAAAGATGAGTTTTCAAAACCGCGCGAAGGAACTTTTAAGGCAACAATTAAAGAAGCAGATTATAATAAATTAGTTTCTCTATTAAATGGTTTAGATGTTAAAAATTTAAATGAAAACTATGGACAAAAAAACGTATCTGATCTTTCAAGCTCTAATTTAACTGTAAATTTTGCCGACGGTACCTCAAAAAAAGTGGAAGACTATGGAAAAAGAGGAAGCGAAAAATTGATCGAAGTTTACAAATTTTTTGAAGATTTAAAACTTAATCAGCAATGGATCAAAGTCAAGTAATATACTTAAAAATATTTAAACTACCTTTGCATAATATAATTCCTTCACATTGAGGGAATTTTTACTTTAAATAAAAAAATAATTCATTTGAATTTTACAGACCTAAACCTAATAGAACCCATTGCAAAAGCAATTCAGGAGCAAGGATACACCACCCCAACTCCTATTCAGGAAAGATCTATTCCTGATATCTTAAATGGCAGAGACTTTCTAGGATGTGCACAAACCGGAACCGGAAAAACGGCCGCTTTTTCCATTCCTATTTTACAAAATTTATCCAAAAATAAAGTACAAAACAAACATATAAAAGCTCTTATTCTGACTCCGACAAGAGAATTGGCGATACAGATTGAAGAGAATATTAAAGCTTACGGAAAATACCTTCCATTAAAGGAATTGGTGATTTTCGGAGGGGTAAAACAAGGAAGCCAGGAAACTGCTCTCAGAAGAGGAGTTGATATTTTGGTGGCGACTCCGGGAAGATTACTTGATTTTATTGCTCAGGGAATCGTAAGTTTAAAAAATATTGAAATATTCGTACTTGATGAAGCCGACAGAATGCTGGATATGGGTTTTGTACATGATGTAAAAAGAGTTATTAAACTTTTACCTCAGAGAAGACAAACTTTATTTTTCTCGGCAACAATGCCTTCTGAAATCCAGAAATTAGCAGATTCTATCTTAAATAATCCTGTAAAAGTAGAAGTTACTCCTGTTTCTTCAACAGCTGAAACCATCAAACAATCGGTTTATTTTGTTGAAAAAGATGATAAACTGGATCTTCTTACGCATATTTTGCAGAATGATATTTCTGATTCTGTTTTAGTCTTTTCAAGAACGAAACATGGAGCGGATAAAATCGCAAGAAAACTTCAAGCAAGCAAAATATCTACGGAAGCTATTCACGGAAACAAATCTCAGAATGCCCGTCAGAATGCTTTAAATAATTTTAAATCAGGAAAGACAAGAGTTCTTGTTGCAACAGATATTGCAGCAAGAGGAATTGATATTGACGAGCTTAAATACGTAGTAAATTTCGAACTTTCTGATGTTTCTGAAACATACGTTCACAGAATCGGAAGAACGGGAAGAGCGGGTGCAGAAGGAAGTTCAATCTCATTTGTTGATGGACTTGACTTATTAAACCTGAAAAACACCGAAAAGCTGATTGGAATGAAAATTCCTATTGTAAAAGATCACCCTTTCCACACAGATAATTTGGTGGCGCAGAAAAGAGATTCTAATAATAAACCTTCTGGTCCAAGACCTGAAAGACCAAAATCTCAAACTGCCAATACTAAAAAGAAACCTGCAGTAGATGCAGGGAAAAAGCCTAAAAACAAGAGCTTTTTCAGGAAAAAATAATATAAAAGCCTTCTCAATCTGAGAAGGCTTTATTTTTGAACTTTGGCTAAAGCCAATTGGAATTATTTCTTTTTGTTAAACGAACTAAAGTCCGCTCCTGTTGATTTATCTAAATAAATTCTTTGCATTCTCAGTCGTAATTCTATCGATCTCAGAAAAATCTTTACCGTAAATATTCACCAATTTTCCGGCAACTAAATCCAGGTAAGAACTTTCGTTTCTTTTCCCTCTGTGAGGAACCGGAGCTAAGTAGGGAGAATCTGTTTCCAGCACAATTTTATCTAAAGGAATCTCATTTAAAAATTGATCTATTTTACCATTTTTGAATGTGACTACTCCACCAATTCCCAGAATGAAATTAAGATCGATTGCGTGTTTTGCCTGTTCCAGATCTCCGGAAAAACAATGGAAAATTCCGCGAAGTTTAGGGTGTTTTTTCCTTTCTAAAACTTCAAAAGTTTCGTCAAAACTTTCTCTTGTGTGGATGACAATCGGTAAATCCATTTCAATTGCCCAATCAATTTGTTGCTCAAATGCTTTAATCTGAATATCTAAGGTTGTTTTATCCCAATATAAATCTATCCCAATTTCTCCGATGGCAGGAAAATGTCTTTGATCAAGATAATTTTTAACAATTTCTAATTCTTTTTCCCAAGATTCTGGCTTTACATAACAAGGATGAAGCCCCATCATTGAGAAAATCTGATTTGGATAATCAGCTTCTAACTTAAGCATCTTTTCATGAGATTCTGAATCGATCGCTGGAAGATAAAACTCTGTAATTCCTTTATCTAAAGCTCTTTGAATGGCTTCTTTTCTATCTTCATCAAATTCTTCTGCGTATAAATGGGTATGTGTATCAATCATTATTTTTAAAATTTTAATAGATCTTCATAAGGATTTTCAAAGTTCATTAATAAACCAAAAGCGGGCTCGGTTTTGATTCCTTTTTTCTTTAATTCTATTATTTTTTGTTTAAAATCTTCTCCTTTTTCCTGTAATATTTTGTATTCAGCAATCATATGCTGATAGGCATTTTGTTCTGTTGTTGGTGTATTTTGTCCGAAAATTTCGATAGGAAATTCTTCTAGTATACAATTTAAAATGATGCAATTTTCATTATTACTTATATTCGTTTCAATCTTAAAATCAATACCCTGAGGTAAAATTTGATTTAAAACATTCAGAAATCCAGCCTCATTTTTAACTTCGCAAATAATATCCAAATCACTTCCTTCAATATCAATTTCAATCGGAATTGTTCCAGCTAAAATGGGTGAATAATTACTTAATTTTTCAAAAATTCTATATTTGGTAAGAACTTCATAAACTCTTTTCTGCTTATCATTTCCATCTTTTAAATAATCAAGTTTTGTAAAGTCGATCATTGAAAATCAGAATATTTTATGTTTAACTTTTTTACGTTGAGCCTCAATCTTTTCGTTCAGTTTTTCTTTAAACTCAAGATATTTTGGATCTTTATCATCGTTCGTTCTATGTTCTAAAGCTTTATTGATCTTAAAATTTTCTTTGATAAACTCCTGTGTTTCATTAGAAAAATAAGCGCTTCCGAATTTCTCGAAAATATAATTTACTGCCTGAGCATTCGGATGTATCATATCTTCTTTATAAAAGCGGTAATCACGAAGATCATCCATTAAAATCTCATAAATCGGAAGATAATGACAATTTTCAAACAATAAAATTGCTTCATGAATAGCTGTGATCAATTTTGACTTACTTAACTGATTTTCAATCATTCCATCCTTTGTATGGCGAACCGGCGAAACCGTAAATAAGATCTGAACATCATCCTTACAAATATCTTTTAGATTTAAAATGGTGTTGTAAATGGAATCTGTGAGTTCCTGATGGGTCAACAATCTCTTTTCAAAGAATTTTTGTGGAATTTTATGGCAATTGGCAACCAATTTATTTTTAGGAAGAAATTCATAAATAAATGAAGTTCCGTAAGTTATAATCACCCAATTGGTATTTTGAAGGAACCGATTCCCTTCTTCAATTTTAGAATTAATTTTTTCTAAGGTCTGATGAACAAATCTTGTGTCAAAACTCGTGTGATGATCTAAAGAAATAAATTCATCATTAAATGTGATTAAATCCTCTTCATGATAAAACTCAGAATCATGTAATGTCTTAATGGAATTATTGATTGAAAACGGGTTAAAAACAGTCCCAAACGGATTATTGACGGTTTGAAGCTGACCATCATAAAATAAATCCGACATTTCAGAGGCAAAACATGAACCTATTGAAAATATTTTATCTTCAATTTCTATCTTTTTCTCTGATTCTTTGATCTCAACTTCAGTCCTGAATTTCATTGTATAGGATCTAGGGTTTAGGAATTAGGGCTTAGTTTGCACCGTTTGAAAGGAACTAATTCCTAAGCCCTAAATCCTATCACCTAATTTAACTCTCTCTTCTCAAAAGATAATTAGCCAGTTCTATAAACGGCTTTTTCTTTTCTTCCGGAATATCTATTTTCTTAAGGTAGCTTTGACCGATTTCGTTATGTTTCTCGATTAAACGCAAAGCTTTTTCGTCAACTTTTGTTCTTCTGAAGATCTTTTCAACGTTATAAACTTTGTCGATATTATCTGTCTTTTTAGAATACCAATAATCAAGTTCTTTTCTTTCCTCGTCGGTTGCATGCTCTCTCGCCATCAGATAAAGAACGGTTTTTTTGTTCTCATAAATATCGCCTGCATGTTTTTTTCCAAACTGAGCCTGATCTCCGAATACATCTAAATAATCATCCATGATCTGGAAAGCGATACCGATATGTTTTCCGAAGTTGAAAATTGCTTTAGCATCTTTAAAATTAGCTTTAGCAATCAATGATCCGATCTCGAAAGAAGATGCACTTAAGACACCTGTTTTATACGTAATCATTCTGATGTAATCATCAAAAGTTACGTTTTCCTGCGTCTCAAAATTAATATCATATTGCTGACCTTCACATAATAAAAGTCCGGTATGCGTAAAAATTCTGATACAAGCTTTAAAAATTTCAGGTTCAAGATCTTCAAAGAATTTGTAAGCTTTTAACATTAAAGCATCTCCGGAAAGAATCCCTACATTGATTCCGTGTAAAGTGTGAATTGTAGGTTTATTTCTTCTTAAAGGAGCTTCATCCATAATATCATCATGGATCAAAGTGAAGTTATGAAAAAATTCGATTGCCAAAGCGGGTTTAATCGCCTGTTTAAGATCACCACCAAACAAATCACAAGCCATCAACACCATGATCGGACGAAGACGCTTTCCACCATGGGAAATAATGTAGTTCATCGGATCATACAATTCCGTAGGTTTATCTTTAAAAGTGTACTTAGTAATGGCCTCCGCAACAATTTGTTGGTATCTGTCTAAAAATTCCATAAAATCATATAATTTCAACAAAAATACGATTTTTCAGGGCTTTATAAAACAAAAAACTTTGCCCAAATGGACAAAGTTTTTTTTTATTATTTGAATTTGTATTTTAAGTTAAAAATGTAACCACAAGATACGTAAGCGCAGCAACAATTGCTGAGATAGGAATCGTTAATACCCAAGCCCAAAGTAAGCTTACGGTAATCCCCCATCTTACTGCGGAAATTCTTTTTGTTAATCCAACCCCGATGATAGAACCTGTAATCGTGTGTGTTGTAGATACTGGAATACCAAAATGGTCTGTAATAAATAAAGTAATTGCTCCTGCTGTTTCAGCACTTACACCTTCCAATGAAGTTACTTTAGTGATTTTAGTTCCCATTGTTTTAATGATCTTCCAACCACCACTCATTGTACCCAATGCAATTGCGATGAAAGAAACCAAAGGAACCCAAATATAATGTTGTGCAAAATAATCGAAACGTCCCGCAGAAGGAATATTAAGATAAACAGGATCTTGAAGCATATTCACGTGATAATAGATCATTGCAGCTCCAATAATACCCATTACTTTCTGTGCATCATTCAGACCGTGTCCTAAACTGAACAAAGCCGAAGAACCCAACTGTAATCTTTTAAATGATTGATCTGCTTTATGCGGATTCGATTTTTTATAAAGATGAACAATAATTAGTGTGATAATAATTGAAATAATCATCCCAATAATCGGAGCCATAAAAATAAACAGGAAAATAGGAATTACTTTATCAAATTTAACAACACTTTGTGTCGTTACCTGATAAGCAGCTGTCTTAAACGTTTCCCACATTCCTAACTCAGGGTGAGCAGCAACAACTTCATGATAATCCATCATAAAAGCGTGCATTAAGGCTGCTCCTAAAAATCCACCGATCAAAGTGTGTGATGATGATGAAGGAATCCCAAACCACCATGTTAAAAGGTTCCAGGCTATCGCAGCGATAAGACCTGAAAATATTACTTCTAATGTAATAAAGTTCTCGTTAACCGTTTTGGCAATCGTATTACCAATTTTAAATTCTCCAATAATATAAGCAGCGATAAAGAAAGCTGCAAAATTCCAAAGTGCTGCCCAAAGTACAGCCTGGAATGGAGTTAAAACTTTTGTAGAAACGATAGTCGCAATCGAATTGGCCGCATCATGAAAACCATTGATATAATCGAAAATTAAAGCCAGCGCAATAATAACTATCAGTAAAATAGGAAATTCCATTTTTGTTATATTGTTTAGGCGTATTTAATCATGATGTTCTCAATAGTATTGGCAACATCTTCTGCCTTATCGGTTACTATTTCAAGATAATTAAGTACAGATGAAACTTTGATAATATTGATAGCGTCATTCGTTTCAAACAATTCTACCATAGAATTAGAAAGAAGATCATCTGCAATATTTTCAATAGAATTTACTTTGATACAAGCTTCTTTTACCTGCTCCATGTTTTTGAACCCTTTAAGGTTCTTCATTGCATTCTGGATCTCCAGACAAGCTTTGTGGATAAGTAAAGAGAAATCTGAATAAGCCTTCAGTTCCGGAGACTTGTAAAGAAAAATATACTTTGTAGAAGCATAGATGTAATCAGCGATATCATCTAAACCAGTAGCCAACGTGTGAATATCTTCACGATCGAAAGGAGTGATAAAGTTTTTACCCAATTCTATAAAAATTTCATGAGTAAGCTCATCATTTTTATGTTCATAGTCGCTCATTTTCTTCAACATAGAGTCATCGTTAAGATCGAAATCTTTGATACCGGTGTTGAATTCTTCAGACATTGCAACTAGGTTCTCTGTTACTTTTTCGAAAAGCACAAAGAAGATTTTGTCTTTTGGTTGAAAAGCGTGGAAAATATTACCAATTCCCATTTTTAAGTATTTATAATTTTGTGCAAATTTCCTAAAAAAGCACCTTACCTGAAACAATCTGACGTTAAGTTTTGTTAACATTACGTTACCCTCTGATTATCAAACAAAAAAACCGGCTTTGATGCCGGTTTTATATAGTTTAGAATGAGTGTTAATTCGCCTCTTCAGCTCTCATATCTTTTCCTTTGAATTTCATTGATGCAATATTATTCAAAAGCTCTCCTTTAAATGATTTTTCTATTTCAAAGAAAGAGAATTTCTCTAAAATTTCAATGTCACCAATTTCGGCTCTTTTCTTACTACCTTCTGCAGGAGTAGTCGCTTTGTTGATAATATCTAAAACATCTAATTTTTTCAATTGATCTTTCTTGCCCAAGTTGAAGAAGAATCTTACCATATCTTCATTCTTTCTCCTAGGTTTTCCACTGCGTTCTCTTCCTCCTCTGTCTCTATCTCCGCTGCTTCTAGTATCGCGATCTCTTCCTCCTCTATCTCTGTCTCTATCACGACCTCTATCTCTGTCTCTTCTAGGATAGTCATCATCTCTGTTGCTGAATTTCTGGTCAACAAGATCATGTTTATCTTTGTAGTACAATGCAAGATCTTTCAATTGGAACTGCAATAATTTGTGTACCAATTCTTCCTTTGTGAACGCGCTTAGATCCGGGATCAAGCTATCATCAAATTCAAATATATCTTCATGCACTGTCAATAACTTTTCGAAAACTCCTCCAACCTGAGCTTTGATAACCTCTGCTCCTGTTGGTATAAATTTTTCAACGATATCAATTTTCGTTGTAGATTTTATCTGCTTTAATTTTCTGCTTTCTTCAGGCTTGATTAAAGAGATTGAAATCCCGTCTTTTCCTGCTCTACCTGTTCTTCCACTTCTGTGAACGAATACTTCAGGATCATCAGGTAAAGAATAATGGATAACGTGAGTTAGTGAATCCACATCCAATCCTCTCGCCGCAACATCTGTTGCAACCAAAATATCGATGTTTTTCAATCTGAATTTCTTCATTACAGTATCTCTCTGCGCTTGAGAAAGATCTCCGTGAAGAGCATCAGCTGCGTAACCGTTCTGCATTAAGAAATCTGCAACTTCCTGAGTCTCCATTCTTGTTCTACAGAACAAAATTGAATACTGGTTAGGGTTTGCATCAATTAATCTCTTAAGAGCTTCTTTTTTGTTACGGTACCCAACAACGTAATATTCATGTTTGATGTTCTTCTTAACCTCGTTAATAGAACCCACAGAAATACGGTGTGGTTTTGTAAGATAATTTTTAGAAATTCTTTCCACTTCTTTATTCATCGTTGCAGAGAATAAGAAAGTTTGTTTTGTTTCAGGAGTTTCTCTCAAAATTGTTTCCAATTCGTCTTTGAAACCCATTGAAAGCATTTCATCAGCTTCGTCTAAAACTAACCAATGAATAGCAGAAAAGTCTAGTGCTTTTCTGTTGATAAGGTCGATAACTCTTCCTGGAGTACCTACAATAATCTGTGGCTTATCCTTTAGAGATCTAATTTGGTCCATAATACTGCTTCCACCGTAAACTGCTGTAGTTTTGATGTCTTTCATGTATTTGGAGTAATTTTTTATGTCTTTAGAAATCTGAAGACATAGTTCTCGTGTCGGACAAAGCACCAAAAATTGGATTTTGCGACTCGTATCGTCAATCATATCCAAAATCGGAAGCGAAAACGCTGCTGTTTTGCCTGTCCCTGTTTGCGCAAGTGCGATCAAGTCGCGAATATCTGAAAGAATAAAAGGGATAGTCTGTTTTTGGATTTCTGTTGGGCTTTCATAACCCAGTTCGCCAACTGCCTTAAGAATGTCAGGACTTAAATTGGACTCCGTAAATAAATTCATTAAATATTATAAAATTTCTGCAAATATACAATAAATATTTGAATTTCTTTTTATATAATATTACGGAATTAATAATTTTAATTTCCAAAACCATAAATAATTTAAAATTTAAACAGAAAAACCATAAAATTTTTATTTTTAATGCAACGAAATCTCAATCAAGAAGGCGATTATTAAATTATTTGTTATCGAGTTAAATAATTGTGAATCATTAAAAAAATATATTATTTGGCGTATAAAAGAGATTTAATTAAATTTGATTTAAAATAAAAACATGTCCGCTAACATTTCTACAAAAACTTTCGATTTCATCAAAAAATTGACTAAAAACAACAATCGTGAATGGTTTAATGAAAACAAAAACCTTTACACAGAATCTCAGCAAAATGTAATTTCTTTTCTTGAAGAGCTTATCAATAAAATGGGAGAATTTGATGAAGAGCTGGCAAAATTAGATCCTAAAAAAGCATTATTCAGAATTTATAGAGATACGAGATTCTCAAAGGATAAAATCCCCTACAAAACCAATTTCGGAGCTTCGTTAGGAATGGGGAAAGGAAGCCAAAAAGGCGGATACTATCTTCACATAGAACCCGGAAAATCATTTCTAGCAGGCGGAATCTATATGCCTGAATCTTCTGTTTTGAAAGAAGTAAGAAAAGAAATTTCTTTATATGGAGACGATTTCATTAAAATTATCAACAATAAAGATTTCAAAAAACACTTCCCGGAATTAGACCAAGACGACAAGTTGAAAAAAGTTCCTCAAGGTTTTGAAAAAGAAGATCCGATGGGTGAATACTTAAAATTAAAAAGCTTCATTGTGGTTTATAATTTGAAAGACGAAGAGGTTTTAGATGAAAATGCAGCGAAAAATATGTCAGAGATTTTTAAAGTCATGAAACCTTTTAATGATTTTTTGAATACGCCGTTTCTTTAACTTATAAATAGATCATAGATCCTTCGACTTCGCTCAGGATGACACTGGCAAATTATTCTGTTAATTAAATAATACACTTAGTATTAGCGATGTCATCCTGAGCGAAGTCGAAGGATTTCCCATAATTTATTGATACATTAAATTATTTTGTTCTAAAATTAAACACTGATAATCAACTCATTACAATCAAACAAATTTAACATTAGTTTAACATTTTTGCTTACCTTTGCTGATCGTCAAAAAACTCAGGATGTCTTTATACCAAAGAATTGCAGAAAAACTACAATATATTAGTCCGAATTTCTATAAAAAAAGATATTTTAAGACCTTAAACCATCTTAATAAAGATAATTTTTCGGCTCGTAATGTAGAACCAGAATTGGTCTGGATCAAAGAATATTTGCCAAAAAAAGCAGTCATTCTTGATATCGGAGCCAACGTTGGAACCTTCCTCTATCAGCTGGAAAACAAGTTGGATCATAACCATATTTATGCTTTTGAACCCAACAAAAAACTGTACCGCCGCCTGAAAAGATTATTCCCGAGAATAAACGTTTTTCCTTTGGCACTTTCTGACGAAAATACAACTGCCGAGTTTAAAGTTCCCATTATCAATGGTAAGATGATCGCGTCCCGAGGAACGCTGAACACTTTATATAAAGAAAAAGGCGAAGAAAAGAGCTATACTGAAAAAGTAAAGGTCATCAAATTGGATGATTGGGCTGCAATCGAACACTTCAACAGACTGGATTTCATTAAAATAGATGTTGAGGGAAATGAAATGAAAACGCTTTTAGGAGCAAAGAAAACCATTCAACAGTTTTCACCTACTTTAATGGTTGAGATGGAACAAAGACACCACGACAAACCCATCTGGAATGAAATTTCTGAAGTTGAAAGCTGGGGATATGAAGCAAAATATCTGAACAGACACAATTTTGAGCTTGAAAAACTGACTGAAGAAATTCTAACAAAAAACACCAACGACGAAAAAAATAAAACGGAATACATCAACAACATTATTTTTATACCTAAAAACCTTTAAAATATAATTATGAGCGTAGTAGCAAGGCAAGGCTTCAAATATTCCATTATCGGTTATATTGGTTTTTTGTTGGGTACAATTTCTGCAATTTTCATTTTCCCTTATGATTTTGAATTTTACGGAAAATTGCGCTACATCCTTCCTGCAGCTGAAATGCTGGTTCCTTTTGTTGTTTTAGGAATTTCTTATTCTAATGTGAAATTTTTTCACACCGTAGAAAAAGATGGTAAAAAACAGAATATGCTTTCGCTTTCTTTGCTTACTGTTCTTATTAATTTTGTTGTATTCAGTGTAATATTTTTTGTTCTCCCCTATTTTTATCCAAAATTTAGACTTTCAGAAGCGTGGAAGAACAAAGAAATGATTCTTCCGTTGATATTAATTCTTTCCTTTTGCGCGATCTTTAATAAATATACTTCTAACTACAAAAGAATCGTTGTTTCTAATATTTTTGATAACCTTTTTCCGAAAATAGCCAATTTAGGAGCATTTTGTTTATTCTTTTATTTTGCTTTTTCACAGAAAGTTGCATTTGCTTTTTTCTTTGGGATTTTCACTTTAATGCTTTTCGGTTACATTTATTACACCAATAAATTAGAAAAAATACAACTCGATTTCAACACAGATTATTTTAAGAAAAATAATTTCTGGAAAGAGTTTTTTAATTATAGTTTTTTTGGATTTCTAGGAACATTCGGAAATTATTTAGCTATTAACAGCTTTATGATTGGAGAATATCTAGGAATGGAAGAAGTCGGAATTTACTCGGTTTTATACGCTCTTATTTCTTTAATATCTATTCCCCAATTGGGATTATTTAATATTTCTGCGCCAATTATCAATAAAACATTGGCAGATGGAGATATGGAAGAACTGGATAGATTTCACAAAAAAACGTCTTTATCCTTATATTTTTTAGGTGCCGTTTTGTTCTCATGCATCATGGTCGGATTTCCTTTTTTAACGCAGTTTATGCCTAAGAACGGGACAATGCTGAGAGAATACGAACCCGTAGTTTGGATCTGGGGTTCTGCAGTTTTAGTTGACCTTGCGACAGGATTCAACGGAAATATTATTTCACTTTCTAAATATTATCGTTTTAATATTTTAGTTATGCTTTTATTGGCGGGATTAACAATTGGGCTGAATCTTTATTTCATTAAAAACACAGATTTAAAATTGATCGGAATTGCCTTATCTACAGCAATTTCACTTACAACTTACAACGTTATTAAAATCATTTTTAATTATGTTGTCTTTAAAGTTTCTCCGTTGACGATTGAAATGATTTTCGTTTCGATTATCTGTACTTTAGCGATAACTGTTGCGATTGTGTTGCCTACTTTTGATAATAACTTCATCAATTTAATCTACAAACCGACCGTTGTTTTAGTATTAATTTATATTGGAAATTATTTCACTAAAATCTTCCCAATTGAAGATTATTTAAATATCAGATTTATAAAAAGTGTTTTTAAAATCAAGTAGTAATTAATTGATTTAAAATATTTTTTAGATTCTCCTGAACCAATTTTTTGTTATAGTTTTTCTGAAAATCGAAGTTAATATTTTTCAGTTGGATAAACTGTTCCATTAAATTATCGTTCTCAGGAATGATGAAATCTAGTTTTGATGGATAATTTTTAGGAAAAATAGCCAATTTGCCATACTTGATCGCATCGCCAAGATTGCCTGTCATTTTAGTTGTTCCGTAGATTTCTTTTTGGCTGAAAAACTCAGTTTCCTGCTGAATCGGACACCATAAAACATCTGCTTCACTCATCCATTTTTCAAAATCATTTTGAGAAATACGTTCTGAAAAGTAGGTGATATTAATTTGTTCTAACGATTTTTCCAGATCAATAATTTCGCGTAATTCATTTCCGTCAGCTTTTCCCAGAAATATAAATTCAATTAATTTGTTTTCTAAATTTGAATTATTTTTTAAATCGTATTCCCATTTTCTTATATTTGAAAATACTCTTTTGTAATCTCGTCTCATTTGAGAAACACCTCCGGGAATAACTATTTTCAACACTTTATTCTCTGAATTTTGAACATGTTTAGTGTAAAAAAGAGGAAGAAATTTATATTTTTCAGAAGCTAATTCCTGATCTAAGACCAATAAATTTTTCGCCTTCTTATAAACTTTTGAAGAATAAAAAAGCCCTTCTTTCCACCATAATTTTAATCTGTAAATCAGATCTTTTTTCAAGATATTTTTAATTAAATCAGATTTTGAAATATTGGTGAAATTAATATTATGAACTATAATTGCCGCATTAAATTTATTTGTAACAGCTTGAAATGTGTTGAAATAGCGATGAACAGTTCCGATAATAATCAGGTCGTATTTTTTAATTTTCAACTGATCCATAATCATTGAACTATCGGACAGAAATATATTTTCTCTTGATTCTTTTATCTGATTTCTAATTCTTTGCGAAAAATAATAATCTACTTCAAATTCATTCGAATTCTGCATGATTTCAATAAAATCCTGAGCAATTTCTGCGTGAGTGTCTATTTCTATGTAGGCTATTTTTTTCACTTTAAGTTTTGGCTAAAGCCAACTGATTTTTCTTGATTTATTAAACGGGCTAAAGCCCATTCCTATTGATATTTTTAATGCAAAAAACACTTGAGACAAATATATAAACAGTAATTCTTCTTTACATCATCTTTGTCATGCTGGAAGCATCTCTACAATGCCTTTTATAATTGGGATTAGATTCCTACAGAATGACAAACTTTATGCTTAACTATTTAACTAAATCCTTAACCACTTTTTTTTCAAAGCTTCCCAACGTTTGTCGTTGATGATTTTCTGTTCGTCTTTAGTAATTTTCAGTTCCAATTTTTTTGATCTGCAATTTTCGTAAGACTTAATAATTTGGAAGAAAAATGGAATTGATTTGCTTTTCATTGCTTCTTTGGAAGACGCGACGTAAGCCAGAAATCTTTTTAAGCCCAGAAAATAAAAATATCTCCCGTAATAATCAGATTCTTTTACGGTATAATCTGCGCCTTTTACTTTAATTAATTTCACCTGTAATTCGGGTAAAACGACTTCTTTCCAGCCTAAATTTTCAAGCAAAATAGAATCAATATTATCCCAGCCTAATGTTTCCCTTAACCCTCCGATTTCGATGAAACATTCCTTTCGATAAGCCTTCATCGGGCCTCTTACATGATGTTTATTTGAATTCCCTTCATATATCCATTCTCCATTTTTTTCGATGTATAAAAGTCCTCCAATCAAACCATTTTTAGGGTTATTTTGAAAGGATTTCTCTATAATTTCAAGATAATTTTCAGGCAAAATAATATCTGCATCAAACTTACAAATAATGTCAAACTCATTTATATTTTGAGTTTTTAACCCATTTTTAAAAGCGTTAACCACTTTTGAGCCCGGTTGATGTGCTGATTTTTGAAGATTTATGGTTTCAAAACGAGAATCCTGATCTGTATATTTTTTGATAATTTCAGAGGTCTGGTCCGTTGAACCATCATTAACAACCACAATTTTATAATCCTTAAAACTTTGCTGTTGTAAAGAATTTAAAGTAAATGAAAGATTATCTTCTTCGTTATGTGCAGGAATGATAATTAAAAATTTCACCTATTTTTTTATTTTCAAATTTACTTCAAATAAAAACTCAGGTTCCTGTAAACTTTCAAAAGCTTTGGTTTTAAAATCACCTTTAATAAAAACCGCACACATCGAATTGGCTACATGATATAAGTTTTGATGAAAATTTTTAGGTAAACCATCCAAAATCCCCTGAAAAACTTCATATCTGACCTTTTCAGGATTAAAGGCGTAATCATGCCAAACAACCACCGTATTTTCATGTACAAGATGTTGGAAAACCTTTTCAGTATCGTTTTTTACCATTTCATAGCAATGATCTCCGTCGATGAAAATAAGGTCGTATTTTTTATTTAAGCTTCCGAAATCAAACGTTTTTGAGTTTCCTTCTAAATGAAGGATTTCAGGATTTTTTTTGGAAATAATTCCATGAAGGTCGGCATATTTTTTATCTACACCGAGTTCCAACAAGTCTTTTTCTGAAAGGTTAAAAGTTGTGCAATCATTAATCACTTTTGCAACATTCCAAACACTTTCTCCTCTCCATGTTCCGATTTCAAAATAGCTTTTCTTTCCTTTTGCTAAAGTCTTTAACAAGGCCAAATCTGTTGGAATTGAACCTCCATCCAGAAAGCATAAATCAATGGTTTCATCAAAAGATCCTCCACTCAGATCAAGAAGATTGATCTGAGGAAGGGTTTCCAAATGAGGATATTTTTTAAGAAATTCTTTTTTCTTTACATTTCTGTCGTTAAGCACCAAGTTAAGCAAGCTTGGATCCTGAGCTATATTTTGTAATGCTTTGACAGTTTTGTTGATCTTACTCACAGAAAATATTTATTTATTATGAGGTTTCAGCATGTTTTTAGGATCAAGGATTTCATCCAATTTTTCTTGGGAAAGCAATCCTTTTTCCAACACTAAATTATATACACTATTTCCTGTTTCCAACGATTCTTTTGCAATCTGTGTAGACTGTTTGTAACCGATGTATGGATTAAGAGCTGTAACAATTCCGATGCTGTGTTTAACCATATTTAAGCACACTTCTTTGTTTGCAGTGATTCCAACCACACATTTGTCACGCAATGTATCTAAAGCATTGCAAAGGAAATTAATGTTTTCCATAATTGCATGAGAAAGAACGGGCTCCATTACATTTAACTGTAACTGACCAGCTTCTGCTGCAAAAGTCACCGTTAAATCATTTCCAATTACCTTATAACAAACCTGATTAACCACTTCCGGAATTACAGGATTCACTTTCCCTGGCATAATTGAAGATCCCGGCTGCATTGGAGGTAAATTAATTTCGAACAATCCGGCTCTGGGCCCGGAAGAAAGCAATCTCAAATCATTACAAATCTTTGATAATTTCACGGCAAGACGCTTCATTGCTGAAGAATAAATCACATAAGCACCTGTATCTGGTGTAGCTTCAACCAAATTTGGCGCTGAAACGATTGGAAAACCTGTAATTTGAGTTAAATTTTTAGCACAAAGTGTTGCATACCCAACCGGGGCGTTAATTCCTGTTCCGATTGCTGTAGCTCCCATGTTCACTTCAACAAAAAGATCTGCGTTGCTGTTTAATTTAGAAATATCTTCTTCCAAATTGGCTGCAAACGCTTCAAATTCTTGTCCCATCGTCATTGGAACAGCATCCTGAAGCTGGGTTCTTCCCATTTTAATGACATCCTGAAACTCCTCTCCTTTCGCACGGAAAGCTTCAACAATTTTTTGAAGCCTGTCTACCAATCCAATATTCATCTGCAATAATCCCATTTTTATAGCAGTAGGATATGCATCGTTTGTTGATTGTGAAAGGTTGATATGATCGTTTGGCGAACAAAATTCGTATTCACCTTTATTTTTACCTAATTTTTCCAACACTCTATTGGCAATTACTTCGTTTGCATTCATGTTGATCGAAGTTCCCGCCCCACCCTGAATCATGTCTACAGGAAATTGGTCGTGAAGTTGCCCTGAAATTAATTCGTCACAAGTTTCAGCAATTTTGAAATATAATTCTTCATCAAGCAAACCTAATTCATAATTGGTTTTAGCTGCTGCTTTTTTCACAAAAGCCAATCCCCTAATGAAATCGGGGTATGAAGAAAGCAATTGTCCCGAAATTTTGAAATTATCAATCGCTCTTTGGGTCTGAACTCCATAATAAGCATCCACGGGAACATAGAGTTCACCTAATAGATCACTTTCTTTTCTGAAATTTTCCATTACAGATTTTTTAAATTTTTATAGTTTTAAATATAGCAAAAACGCATCATACCGATGCGCTTTATATTTATTTTACAGGGTATTTTAGACTTAAAGCTTGTAATATCGACCATGTTTCGGCATCCATGATTCCATCATAGTTTTGCGGACGGAAATGATATTGAAAGGCTTCAATTGTTTTTTTGGTACCATCGTCCCATTTTCCACTTAGATCTAATCCATATCCAAATTTTTGCAATTGAGTCTGAACACTTGAAATAAATGCCGGATCATTGTATTTTGCAGTAAAATCTGTAGAGGTCGCCAAATCATAATAGCTTTGTTTTGAAGCTTCATCGTACCACATTCCTATTTGATACTGATCATAAAGCTTTTTCCATGGAAAAAAAGGTCCCGGATCCTGTTTTCTTGTAGGCGCAATATCTGAATGTGCCAACACATTCGTCGCAGGAATCTGGTATCTCGTAATAATATCTTTTGCCAAAGCAGCCACTTTTTTCACCTGATCATCGCTGAAAGGAACGAATAATTTCTTTCCTGTTGCATCTGCAGTGTAACCTGCATTTACGATTTCAATTCCGATAGAAGTATCATTAAGATTTTTATCATTTCTCCAAGAGCTTACTCCGGCGTGATAAGAACGCTTATTCTCATCTACTAATTGATAGATCTCGTTATCTCCTGTATTATTCACCAAATAATGTGCACTTACAGCCTGCTGACTAAGCACAGTTATCGATTTTTCATCCGGTAACGCCGTATAATGTAAGATAAGATACCTCTGTCTGAAGTTTTGGGCGATTGCAGGGAAATACGTTTTCACTACTTTATATCCTGCAGGTTTTGCTGAAACGATAGAACCGTAACTTGCGGTGTTATCATTTTTAGTTGCATCTGCAATATTTGTAGTAAAAAATTCTACACCATGATCATTTGTAATCTGTGGTTTTGGTTTTTCAGGAGTTTGTGTTTTTATTGCAGTTTTTGGCTGTGATACTGGGCTTTTCGGTTTGTAAGAACTTTTTTTCGCATTTTGTTGTGGAGTACACGAAAAAACGAAAGCACTTAATCCGATGATATATAATGTTTTACGCATTGGTCTATTTTTTTAATCATTTATCAGCTCAAAAATACGCAAATTTTTCTTGAAAAATATTTGGTAAATAAAGAAATCTATTCTATATTTGCACTCGCAATAACAGAACAACGATCATTAAAAATTAAAGAAAAAAGGAGGGTTGCCAGAGTGGTTAATGGAGCAGTTTGCTAAACTGTCGACGCGAAAGTGTCGCAAGGGTTCGAATCCCTTACCCTCCGCATTTTTTCTTTACCTTATAATTATATTCGGGGCGTAGCGTAGTCCGGTCATCGCGCCTGGTTTGGGACCAGGAGGTCGCAGGTTCGAATCCTGCCGCCCCGACTGTTTTAATAGTTTTCTCAAAACTATTCAATGGGTGCGTAGCTCAGCTGGATAGAGCATCTGCCTTCTAAGCAGACGGTCTCAGGTTCGAATCCTGACGCGCTCACAAAAAGACTCACAATTTTAATTGTGAGTCTTTTTGTTTTTAAGCCTTTTTTATTCTTTTAAAAATATTTTAAAATCATCTTCCACATCCTGAATTACATATTTCAATCTTTGATCCTGAATTTGGGCAAATTTTTCTTTTATTATTTCGAAATTTAATACTTTGCCATAAATCCTAGCAATATCACCTACTCCATATATTGCTGTTCGGGCTATGCCGAAATCTTCATTCAGAATATATTTAGTACAAAGCTCTTCCAACCACAGCTGATCGTCGACACCATTTACAGCACCGATAATAAGTTTGGAAACATTATGACCATCATTTAGCATTTGCTCAATTTCTGACTTATTTGTGTAATTAAATTTCTGGTATTTCATTATTAATTAAAAATACTGTTTTATACTAATATATTTTTTTAAAAAATAATTTTCTTTTTTCATTAATTTTCAATTGAAAGCTTTCATTAAAGATCTTGACTCCTACATTCTCTTTAAAATTATTAATCGTATTAATTTTTTTGAGTAGAAAAAGGTAAAAAGGCGCTTAATGCTATAAAAATAAGCAGTCTCTTAAAAGCACTTATTTTTGAAATTTCATTGTTATTATTAGCTATGGTTAAAGTTAATAAAAAGAAAAATTGTTTCATTTTTAAGACGTTAGCTATTTTATTGAAATTTTATTTTTATAATTGAAAAAAAAACTATACATTTGCACCCACAAAAAACAAGGTAATATTCGTTGTTTTAGATGGCTAATCGGGGCGTAGCGTAGTCCGGTCATCGCGCCTGGTTTGGGACCAGGAGGTCGCAGGTTCGAATCCTGCCGCCCCGACTGTTTTAATAGTTTTCTCAAAATTATTTAATGGGTGCGTAGCTCAGCTGGATAGAGCATCTGCCTTCTAAGCAGACGGTCTCAGGTTCGAATCCTGACGCGCTCACAAAAAAACTCACAATTTTCATTGTGAGTTTTTTTATAGATCATTAATAAGCAGCAAAATTTATAAATTATATTTATCTATCTAAAATTATTTAAAAATAGTCTAAATTTGTTTACAGTTGTTTTATTACATTTTATTCCGTTATATCTTTGCTTAATCTTAAACTATAAGATTTGCATAAACATATATTTCTCATTTTTTTGCTTGCCTGTTTTAAAGTTTATAGTCAACAGTATAACATCCAGTTATATAATACTGATAATGGGCTTCCGCAGAATAGCGTAAAAGATATCATAAAAGATAAATACGGTTTTCTCTGGATCACAACCGAAAACGGAATTGTGAGATATGACGGGGCTAATTTCCTGGTCTACAAAAATTTTCCGTTGAATAGCCAACGTTTCACCTATTTTTACGGATCTCCTGATAAAGACAGTATTTTTTCTACCGGCGGCTATGGTAGAATTATTTTATTGCATGAGAAAAAACCGACTGTTTATGAAAATAACAAAAAAAATCAGAATTTTATTTCTAAAGATAATATCGAGTATTTCTTATATTCTTCCAATTACAGCTACGGTGTAGTTCCCGTAAACTATTATATGAAGCTCAAAAAAGGAATGTATTATTTAAAAGAAAACTTTTTATTATATAAATCTTATCACACAAAGACCGAGGAAAAGCTGAAAATAAACCCGTTTCATGAAAATATTCCCAGGATTTTTGCGATTAATGAATCTGTATTTTTTTTAGATATCAGGAATCAAAAAGTCAAACAAATCGAAGAGGACAACATTATAAATTCTTACCATATCCCGTTACTTACTGACCGTAAAAGTAAAATTTTCTGGAATCAGATCAATAATCAGGTTTTTATTCTTAATGAAAATACACTCTACACGTGCCGTTATGAAACCGGACAGTTAAAAATAACTCCGCTCATGCAGATGAGTAATAATATAAAAAAAGATAATCTTATCAGCATATATTATGATGAATTTTACAAAAAGCTTTATCTGGGAAGCAGTACAGATGGTCTGCAGATTATTAGTTTTTCAGAATTTACTGCCATAAAAAGTCCAAAATCGCACTCTATTTTTTATTCTTTGCTCCCCTTCAGTTCTTCTTCAGTCATTACGTATTGGGGAGAAGTCTATGACCGGAATGGTTTTATAACCGATAAAAAATTTAAAGATACTAGTCCGTTTTTTATGGATTATGATCAAAATAGAAACATTATTGTCCGGAATGAAGGTCATGCAATGATCTATAAAAAGGAAAGTTCTTACAAAAATTTTATTTCTCTTCCGATAAAAGATTTTTTTATAAACGGTTTTTTTTACGATGAAAACAGATATTATGCAATCATTGTAAAACCCGGAAAAAATGGCACCAATCAGTTTTACGGAATGCTTGCCGTGTACAAGGATACATCTTTCAATTCGTTAGAAAAAAAGATCATATTTAATGATGAGCCTACAAGATTTCTCAGGATTAATCGGGATAATATGCTGGTTGGTACTATAAAAGGACTGTATAAAGTATCACTCATTACAAATAAGGCGCACCTGATCGGCACGGACGAAATATCAATCCGAAATATTATAAAGTCAAAAAATGGTAATTTCTGGATAACAACGTTAGGGAAAGGCTTTTATTTACTCAAAAACGATCGCCTTATTAAAATGCCCCGTGACAGTAACGACAATATTTCCTCGGCACATACAATTTTAGAAGATAGCAACGGTTTTTTTTGGATACCTACCAATAACGGACTTTATAAAGTATTGGAAAGTCAACTTTTAAAATATGCCCAAGATCAAAGCTTTAAAGTAAATTATTATAGATTTTCAAAAGATTCGGGTTTTAATACCAATGAGTTTAACGGTGGCAGTAATGTATGTTCCGCAAAGCTGGAAAATGGAGAATTTGTGCTTCCTTCATTAGATGGACTTGTGTTTTTTGATCCTTTAAAAATTAAAAGCTATTATCCTGAAAATCTATACGTTGAAAGATGTCTCGTTGATAATCAGGAGCTTTATTTTAAGAATAATTTGTATTTGGATCAGGAATCTGACCGTATTGAGATATTTATTGATGCTCCGTATTTTGCAAATCCTGATAATATGGTGATACAGGCAAAACTAAGCGGTAACCCTCAAAAGAAATGGCAGCTTATCGGAAAGGAAAGAAAATTTTCAATTTCAAACCTTGGATACGGAAACCACATTCTTACAGTAAGAATCCTTGTTTCTGATACCGGAAAATTTATCTATAAAAAAGTGAATATCATTATTCCTCCTTATTTTTATCAGACTTTTTGGTTTAAAATAATAATCTTTTTGATATTATCATTCTTATTATATTTTTTAGTAAAATGGAGATTAAGCTTTCTTAAGAAAAAAAATTATGAGCTGGAACGGGTTATTAATCTGCGTACAAAAAAACTTTCTGATACGGTAGAAAAATTAGAAACTACAAAAATACGGCTTCATAAAGAGATCGAACAGCAAAAAAAGCTCATCGGCACCATTACCCATGATATTACAACTCCGATAAAATTTATTGCTCATACCGCAAAAGAAATTTTAGAAAAAGAAGAATTTGACCAAAAACTTACAGAAAAAATCCTTCATTCTATTTATAAATCATCGGACCAGTTGTATAATTTCACCATTACGTTGAAAGAATACGCAGATATTTACAGTCATCGGGAAGATAAAACAGAATTTTATTCTCTTTATCAGCTTATTGAAGAAAAAAGAATACTTTTTAGCACCATTGCAGAGAATGACAATACTGCAATTATCAATAATGTAAACCCGTTTTTACAGACACAGATCAGTAAAAACATATTGGCTGTGATACTTCATAATCTGCTTGATAATTCTGTAAAATTCACAAAAAACGGCACGATAACAATCAATAATACCCTTGAAAACGAAAATATCATTTTGCTGATATCAGACACGGGAATCGGGATGGATGAGAAAAAAATAGAATACTACACCAAGCTACAGGATAATATTGAAAGTGAAAAATTATTATTACAGAAATATGGGATGGGACTGCATCTCGTTTTGCAATTATTACAAATGATCAACAGCAAAATTGTCTTCGAAAAAAATAAATTACAGGGAACATCTTTCAAATTAATTTTAACAAATAAAAAAAATGACTAAATATATTCTTATAGCCGATGATCACGACGTTGTACTGGCAGGTACGAGCTTAATTTTAGAATCAAGAATACCCAACGTAATTATTGATCAGGCTGAAGATTATCCCGAAGCACTGGAAAAGATTTCCAGGCAAAAATATGACCTTGTTATTTTAGATATCAATATGCCGGAGACGAAAAATAAAAAAATGATCCCCGAAATTAAAGAACTTGATCCTGATGTAAAAATCCTGATATTTTCTGCTTACGAAGAAGAAATAGCCGTACAGTATATAAGAGAAGGCGCTAATGGATATCTCAGTAAGCTGAGCAAGGTTGATGAGATTTCAGATGCCGTGAGCAGAATATTCTCTGAAGGTTATTATTATCCGTCTGCTATTGTCAATCAATTATTGCAGGAATCGCCGTCGGATACCATAAAAAATCTTTCAGAAAGAGAATATGAAATTTTTATCTTAATGGTAAAAGGCTATGGGAATTTAGAAATCTCAAATACCATGAATATCCAAATGACCACCATCAGCACGTACAAAAAAAGAATTCATAATAAATTGAAAACCAAAAATCTTGCTGATCTTATTAAGCTTTATCAAACTTATATATCTTAACTATTTTTCTGTTTGTTAGGTTGTAGCGATTTCAAAATATAATGAAAAATAAGTTGTACAACAAAAATAAAAACATCAACTTATTAAGAGCCGTGTAGAAAATTTTCTACACGGCTCTTAATTTTATTCTACAAAATATGAGTTTTATTATAGAACTATTCCTATAATTTTACATTATTATAAAAGAGCATATAAGTCCTCGGTTAATGCTCCATTCATTCCGGTAAAAGATTAATAAAGATTTTCAACAACAAAAACATTAATAAATGCGTAAAAAATTTACAACATTATTAAAAGTAGTAGGATTACTAATTTCTTCTATTGCTTTTGCACAGACAGGAAATGTAGGAGTAAACACTCCAAATCCGGGATCTACAATGGATATTAACGGATCTGTAGCCGCAAATTACAGCGCAGTAAATACAACACCCTACAATTTAACCTCAACAAATTTCCATGTATCTTATAACGGTACATCGAATGCTGTATTTAATCTTCCGACAGCAATAAGCGGGACCGGAAATTTCAAAGGAAGAATGTACACGATCAAAAACAACACAAATTTTACAATAACAGTAAATGCCGCAGCTCCGGAAATAATCAACGGAAACCCAAGCATTTTAGTCCCTGCAAATCAGAGCGCACAACTAATCAATACAGGTCTTACAGGAGCTAATTCTACATGGGAAATGGTCTCTTCAAACAACATAACAGCCAGCAACGGTACTACTCTCTCTGGTACTGACGTGAGATTAGGCGGCACACTTTCTCAGGCAACCAACATTGATACAGCAGGAAATAATCTAAGTGTCAACGGAACAGGAAAGATTCTGGTGGGTACCAATGTACTTCCTGCGGGAGCTTCAAATTCTAAACTTGTAATTGACAATGGGACAACAAACGGTGCATTACAGATCAAGGATGGTACTGAGCAACTTGGATATGTACTTACAAGTGATGCGAATGGTTTGGCAACCTGGTCGTCTACAACAACCACCTCTTTTGCAAATAATTGGACTCCTTATACAGGAACATTAACCAATCCTTTTACAGCTCCCACGGGTATAAGTGGTGTATCTACAGGAGTTTCAGTAGTAATCCCTTCAAAAGGTTGGTATTTCTTCCGTTTTGGTATTGCCATTAATTCTGATTGTAATGATTACATTTTCTATATTAACGGTTCTGGAGATGTCTGGAAAAGCTATTGTACATCTAGTACTGCCGTTTTTATGAGTCCAAGAGACCAGAACCGGGTATTATATTTTCCCGCACCAGGAACTTATCCTGTATTAGCAGCTAAAACTAATGGTGTTGTACCTATAGGTTTTAATATAGGTAACCCTAGTTTTTATCTTGATTTTGTGAAATTCCAGAATTAATATAAAGCTGATCTTCTCACTTTTATTTAATGGTAAACTGTTACAAATTCTATTTTAAATATTCTGTTGAACACTTTCACAAACATATTTTCGTATGAAAAGAAATCTGATTTTCTTATTATTAGCAATTCTAAACTGTGTTTTGATTTCTGCACAGGCTGGAAATGTAGGAGTTAACACGCCAAATCCCGGCAGCAAATTTACAGTAAACGGCTCATTCGCTGCAGCATACAGCTCTGTAGCTACAAGCGGGCCGGTTGGAGCTGATGATTATTATATTGCATATAGCAGCGGCAGTAATGGGACTTTAACATTACCTGCTGCCATCAACGGATTAGGTAATTTCATCGGACGTACCTACCATTTTAAAAATACAGGAACAGCAAACTTTTCGGTAGCAGCCAACGGAAGTGAATTAATTGACAATCAGAGTGGTGCCGGTGTGGCATCAATCAATGTACCACCGGGTTATTATGCTTTTTTTATAAGTAAAGGATTGACGACAGGAACAACGTGGGAACTGATTTTGCTTTCAAGCTCAGACAGCCTTCCCGCTGCAGCATCTACTTATGCTTTTTCCACGGTAAGTACCACAACAAGGCAGACCATGCCCGCCACCACCGGTCCGTATATTGCTACAGAAATTGTTTATCCGCAGGGAATGGTGGTAAATACAGGAAATGCCTTAAATACCTCAACTGGACGATTTACAGCTCCTACAAACGGATACTATATGTTTTATGGTTCTACCCAGTTTGATAACGGTTCGCTTCCCGGGAATCCTGCATTTAGCTTTGCCCTGCTTTATCTGATAAAAAATTTCAGCACAACTCCCAATAATGTATTAGTGCAGTCTTATCAGAATAATCCGGGAAGTCTCGTAGGAACAAATGTTTCGTGCATCACCTACCTGAACGCCGGAGAAACCATAAGTATGGCTGCTGTAGCAGCAGTAGCCAGCGGCACTACGTATCAGATTGTGGTAAGCTCATTGTACGGTTACAAAATCGCAAATTAATTTCAACTAAAAATCATTTAACAATTAATCAATTTTATATTTGAGCTAAAAAGATTCTAATAACACAGTGAAAACTCTCAATCGTGTGGATTTCCCTCATTTCTATACGGTTTTACCACTACTAAAGTCCGAAGATAGTTTCTACTACCTAGGACTTTGATAGGTTGATCCTATTTTACACTAAAAAAAGCACCTAATTAGTCCCGATAACAAACGGATTCAACTATTAAAATTAATTTTTTATGACCTATATTTAATAAATAAATACTTCATTGCCGGTCTAAATAAATAGAAAAATAATAAACGACTATAAAAAGTACGCTCTGTTTGGCAAGACCCTACTGCAGAAAATTGCATTGAAACCATCATTTAATTTCGATTTTCCGCTCACTGAGCAAGCCTGTTTTCTCTATGTTTTACAAGGTGAATTTCAATATCAGGTCGATCAAGAAAAGATGAATATTCCTGTCAATTATTCTTTATTACTGAATTGTATCAACTCCGGATAATAGGCAGAACGCTTTTGATCATGTTTATTCTGTTTATCGCAGGTTCTGTTTATCAGTATCTAATGCAAAAAAAACAATAAACCCGATCCAACGTACGTACAACAAGAATAAGTCTACTAAAAAACTCACAAGAAATTTGTGAGCTTTTGTTTTTTTATCATCAAGCTATTTTAATTTGTGAAATTTACTTCAGTTTATAAGAATTACCGTCCCAAATATATGTTTTAGAAGCACGTTTTTTCTTTTCTCTGTCTTTATCATCCTTTTCCATTTCTTCCATTTTAAAAATGAAAGCATTTGGAATTCCGCCTTTGTCGTTTGGAAAAATAAATTCTTCGGTGTGATAATAAACATCGGCATCACCAACATTCATGAGCTGAGGAAGAGCTACCAACTTTTTATTTTTAAATAAAATATATTGATCATAACTTGCAATTCCGCAAGCTTCACCGGAAACCATCGCTTTTAAGGTTAATTCAACATTATTGAGCTTATGATTGCTTTCAATCGTAAACGTTCCATAACTCAAACTTTCTGCAGAACCAGTATCAAAGGAAACCTCATCAATTAATGTATTTCCTTCGACTACTTTTACAGCAGCGATATTTTGATTAATAATAATTTCAGGATATTGCTTGTCTTTTTTGTTAATTGTTTTCGTTAAGCCAAAAAGAAAATCATAACCGTTTTTATTTCTGTAACCTACACAAAGATTTCCGCCCCAAATGTAACCTTCTGAGGTTTTATCGTCTTTTTGATAAAATATTTTGTACCAATTTGCTCTTCGCTCTCCTAATTTCAAAATGGTTTCATCTTGTTTAATGATCAAAACCTGTTGATTGGTTGGCAAAGAATCCAGAATTTGAGCATCGACCTTTGGTGATTGTCTTACTCTTGTCCAATCTGTGAATATTTTTTGAGTTTTATTTTCTTCAAAATTAAAAATTCCGTTGGCATAGGAAATTTCCTCGTCTTGTGCAGAAAAGAATTGAATGATTAATAAAAATAAAACTGTAAATAAAGATTTCATATTAATATTTTGCGGTGTTTTATTTCTCAAGCAATAAACTTACCCATTCTTCACGTTGAAGTTGTTTTTTCAATTCAAGTCCATTTTCTTTGCAAACTTCTAAAATATCGTCAACATCAAAGAAACATAATCCTGAAAGCAATAATTTTCCGCCATCATTTAACACTGAAACATAAGTCGGAATATCTGAAATCAAGATATTACGGTTGATATTCGCTAAAATAATATCATAATTTTCTTTTCCTAAATTTTCGGCAGTTCCTTGTTCGATATCTAATTCTACTCCGTTTCTTACTGAGTTTTCTTTTGAATTTTCAACTGACCATTCGTCGATATCAATTGCTTTTGTTTCAGCTGCTCCGATTTGTTTGGCATAAATCGCCAAAACCGAAGTTCCACAACCCATATCTAAGACTTTTTTGCCATTAAAATCAATATCCATCATCTGTTGGATCATCAAATGCGTTGTCGGGTGATGCCCCGTTCCGAAAGACATTTTAGGCTGAATGATAATTTCATGCATTCCCGGAACCGATTCGTGGAATTCTGCTCTGATCAATACTTTATCGTCGATATTTATTGGTGAAAAATTCTTTTCCCATTCTTCGTTCCAATTAATGTTAGGCATTTCTTTGAAAGTGTATTCAATTTTAACGTCTTCATTTTGGAAAAGTGGTAATGCTTTAAGTTCCTCTTCCTTAAATAAATCTTTCTGAATATAACCTAAAATACCCTCCAATTCTTCTGTGAAGCTATCAAAACCTATCTCGATAAGCTCTGCCATTAATATATCACTCCAAGGCTGAAGCGGAGAAATCTTGAAATCGAATTCTAAATAATTTTGCATGTGAATAATTTGTTGCAAAAATAAAACTACTTTTTTGATTTATTGGAATATTGTGCTTTTGTTTTTTTTAACGCAAAGAGCGCAAAGGTTTATTAAAATTGATATGCATATTTTCGTTCGCAAAGGCGTTTCACTCAGCAAAGATCGCGTCATGATTATCATTAAGTTTGTCATCTTGGAAGGATCTAGGCAATTATTTAAGTTTTGGCTAGTTTTATGTATAAAAAAAGTGGGCTAAAGCCCACTCCTATTGATATTATTCTTCAAATTTAAAATTAGAAAATTTTTAACTCAAAATCTTAAATTTTAAACCGTTTATGGATTTGTAGAGAAAATAGACCCGTTCGCAATCAAAGCTCTTCTGTTCATTTTTAAAATATCTCTTACCCATTCTGCGAAATCTTCCGGTTGAAGAACTGTTTCAGGGTTTCCGTCTGTTAATCCACCTTGGATCGACATATCAGAAGCGATTGTACTTGGCGTTAATGTGATGACACGGATATTTTGTTTTCTCCATTCCGCCATCATGGATTGAGATAAAGAAACAACCGCTGCTTTTGAAGCTGCATATGCTGACATATTCGGACCACCTTTTAATCCAGCTGTTGATGCTACGTTGACGATATCTCCTTCACCCTTTGCTTTCATGAAAGGATGAACTGCTTTTGCAGCATAATATACTCCGAAAAGATTCGTTTTAATCACCTGTTCCCAAGTTTCAGAAGGCATTTCTTCTATCGTTCCAAAGTCTCCGATTCCTGCGTTGTTGATTAAAATATCGATTCCGCCCAACTGTTCTGCCAAAGATTCGATTCCTGATTTCACGTGAATTTCATTATCCATACTGAAAACGGCATAACATGCATTGACACCCAATTTTTGGATCTCATCAACCGTCATTTTAAGGTTTTCTTCGTTTCTACCTGTAATTCCGATATTCACTCCTTCATTTGCCAATGCCAAAGCAACCGCTTTACCAAGACCTCTTCCTCCGCCTGTAACGATAGCGTTTTTTCCCTGTATGTTCATTTTGATAGTATTTTATTCGTTTAAGCAAATTTACGAAAGGGATTTTTGATTGAAACACAAATGAACACAAATATTTTTCACAGATCACACAAATTTATTAACCACAAAAGTTTTAATTAAATATTTTTAAGTTTTGGCTAAAGCCAATTGAATTGTTAATTTCAACAAACGGGCTAAAGCCCGTTCCTATTTATAATATCACACGTTTTAATTGTGTTTATTCGTGAAAAATATTTGTGTTCATTTGTGTTTAAAACAGATTTAAATTTTAATCAAAAAAAATAAAACCGACTCCACATGAAGTCGGTTTCTTGAAAGTATAATAAAAAATGAAAAACTAAGGAATAAGAATAGGGTTTTGAACCTCGAATTCTTGTGTTGTTGTGAACTGATTTCCATACATATCCACTGCTTTTACCTCAACTTTATGTTTTCCTAATGTTAATTTTTTAGGAAAAGCACCTGTCCAGATGTGTTTTGACATTTCCGGGTTTGAAGGTCTTCTTCCCGGTAAAAGATTTGGAGTAACGTCCCATTTGAAAACTGACATTACAAAGTTTGGATCCAAGGTTTCGTCATACTCCATTGCTTCCCACTGATCGCCGTCGATTCTGTATTCTACCTTGTCTTTTTTGCTTCCCATGAAGAAATTAGCCAAGATTTTTGCAGAAGTTCTGCTAGGAATTGCTTTCGGAACATATAAACCGATCTGATAATCTTCCGGTTTTCCGGCTGTTTTGTATTTAACTTTATATTGATTATCATTAAAACTGATGAAAGAATACCCTTTTGCAGTACCATCTCTCATGGTTGAAGTCGGCAATCCTGCATCGTCTGCCGTTCCGGACCACCAGTCACCGCAAGTTGTTCCTGCATTAAATTCGTGAAGATCTTTTGACCCGTTCCAACCTGCTTGTTTTCCGTAGAAAATTTGTTGTTGGATGTGCGTGTGGGCCGATAAAATCAAAGCATTTTGAAAAGGTGTCAGATAATCAAATAATTTCTGACGGTCTGCATTTCTGAAATTATCTTCGTTTTTATGATCCAACGGAATGTGGAAAGAAACGACAACCAATTTGCTTTTATCAACTAATTTAAGGTCATTTTCCACGAATTTCAACTGATCTTCGCGAAAACCTCCCCAATAACCTTTTCCATCTCTCGGATCCGGATACAAAATGTCATCCAAAATAATGAAGTGAACATTCCCATAATTGAAAGAGTAATTAGCAGGTCCAAAATTAGATTCAAACGTTTCGTCTGAGAGTAAATCTTCTTTTGCATCGTAGTTCATGTCGTGGTTCCCCATCACGTTATACCAAGGTAAACCAACTTCTTTCATTACATCTGCGTAAGGTTTTTGTAAACTTAAATTATCTCCAACCAAGTCACCTAAACTAATTCCTAACACTGCATTTTTCTTGGTATTTTTAACCTCATTTACAATCGATCTTTTGAAATAATCCAATTCTTTTTCTGTGTAAGGTTGAGGATCTCCGAAAACTAAAATATCGAAGTTTTTGCTTTCGTTTTGCTTATTTAATGCAAAATTTAATTCTTTTGGAAGCTCTCCAGTCGGTGCAGTTCCTTTATATTTAAAATCTGCAGGCGAACCTTTTGGTTTATATTGATAGTAATATTGAGGTAAATTATTTCCATTCACCGGAGTCATATATCCTGAAGGCTTAATCACAAAAACCGTCTGATTTTCCTGAATTGGTAAGCTGTATCTTCCGCTTTTATCAGTCAAAACTACCTGAGTTCCGTTTGAAACCGCTACTCCTTCGATTCCTTTTTCTTTATTTTCTTTTTTCAGGTTTTTGTTAGTGTCTTCAAATACATATCCTGAAACAGAGGTTTGAGAAAATGCCATTGCTGAAATTAGTAAGCAGGGCATTAAAAATTTTATATTCATTTTATTTTAATTATTAAGGTGGTTTTATTTTCAAATCCTCTTTGTCATCCTGCAAGGATCTCAACAATCTTGGAAAAACTTAGTTTAGATTCCTACGGAATGACAAACTTTGTGGTTAATTTTTATGCTTAAGTTTGTGGTTAATTTTTATGTTTTAATTTAAACTTAGCTTAATTATTCACTTAAATTTTTCAACTTATTATTGATTCCACCATGTTTTAAGGTTGATATTATCTCCTCCCATTTGCTGAACTGCAGTTTGATAATTGGCAGTATTCAAAACCTTTGGATTTGGAGGATACATTAATCTTTGAGGAAGATCTCCGTTATTTAAAAGTCCGCCATTGTTGGGAAGTATTGGGAAACCTGTTCTTCTTTTTTCAAACCATTGCTGCTGGTCTACAAAGAATAAAGCAACATATTTTTGAAGATATATTTTGCTTAAAGAACCGTCATACGCCAAAACAGGATTAGCAAAATAATTAGCAGGCATCACAGCACCCCATTGTTCGATGGTTGCTTTTACCCCATTTTCATAGAAAGTCTGCGCACTTCCGGGAATAATTCCCTTGTTTGCTAATTCTGCTAAGGTGAACTGTAATTCTGCATATGGATAAATCAAAATATTTAATGGAGCTTTTGCTAAATTCTGATTCATGTTTGAAGGCTGATAATTAAATACCGTTCCGTAAGTATATCCTGATGGAGCCCCTTTATACCCAATATTTACACTTGCCAAATCTTTTGCCTGACCAAAAAACAAAGCCATTCTCGGATCATTATTTGCTTTTAAAGTTTCAACAAAAAATGCAGAAGCAGCTCTTCCTGTCGTAAAATCCTGCGGTCTGGCGATCGGAGGAAGAAGTGGGGAAACTCCGGTTACGTTTAATTTTGCAGTCTCAGCATTGCTCTGGAAAATCGGATAAACCAAAGGATTATTGATGATCTCCTGAATTCTTTCATTAACGTTTACTTCACCGTTTTTCTTTAAAATCCTTGTCAATAATCTCAATGAAAGAGAATTACAGAATTTTTTCCAGTTTATAATTCCGTTGGCATCGGATTCTGCTTTGTAAAAAAGGTCAGAACCTGTCAGTAATTTCGTAGTAACGAAAAGTGAATTTGCGGCTTTTAAATCATTCAATAATTGAATATAAATATCTTTCTGCTTATCAAATTTCGGCTGAGAAATACCTCCATCCAAATTGGAAGCTTCTGAAAACGGAACATCACCATAAGTATCAGTAAGATTTGAGTAAACCCAAGCATTCAAAACCATTGCAATTGCCTGATAATTAACATCATTATCTCTTATTGCCGCTTTTTTCATATCACTGATCTGCATCAGCCATTTGTAGCTGTTGTTCCAAAAACCGGCACCTGTATTTTCTGTTACATAATAACGACTCAGAGAGTTTCCTTCGTTTGGAAAATCAAGAGAAACCTGCATGATATCAAATGTGAAATCGTTTGCTCTCATGTAGTTGATTGCAGACATATTGTACTGAATCGGAACTAATAATTTTGAAGCTACAGGCTCATTGATTCTACTTTCATCAACGTTAACCTCATCTAAATTCCTGTCACAAGAAACTGAAACAAAACCAATTCCTGTAATTAATAAAATATTTAAAAGTAATTTTTTCATGATTTTAAATTTTAGAATTTAACATTAAGCTGAATACCTACCGTTCTGGCTGTCGGCAACTGCCCCATCTCAACTCCCGGAGTGATCTGGTTATCGTTAAGCGTTGCAGCTTCCGGATCAAATAATGGGAACTTCGTCCACATCCAAAGATTTCTCCCGAATAATGCTAAAGTCAGATCTGTGATTTTAAGCTGTTCGATTACTGTTTTCGGGAAAGAATATGAAATTCTGGCATCTCTTAATTTAATGAAAGAAGTATCGAAAGTATTCGTTTCTACGTTGGCTCTTCTGTAATAATCTGCGTAATAAGCCGATGCCAACACTCCTTTTGTATTGGGAGAGAATGAACCGTCAGGATTTTGTACAACACCTGCTCCAACGATCAAACCTCCGGGGTTATCTCTTCCGATCAATGTATGCTCTAATTTCCCCTGTTCAGTCATTTTGTGGTGAGACTGTGAATACGCCATTCCTTTGTACTGACCATCAAATGAGAAACTTACCGTAATATTTTTATATCTGAATTCATTCTGAAGACCAGCTCTCCATTCCGGATATGCGTTTCCGATCTTCTTCATTTGAGTCGGTTTTGCTGTTAAGCCATCGCTCGCATTGAAAATCACCTGTCCGTCAGGAGAATACATCAATCCATAACCATACATATCACCCAATGAACCGCCTACAAACGCGTTATAGTAAACTACTCCACCCACACTTGCCATTGTGTAAGGCTCACCATGGAACTCTTCAGGAAGAGAAAGAATTTTATTTCTGTTCAGCGACCAGTTGGCATTTACGCTCCATGAAAAGTTTTTATTTCTAATCGGATATGTATTTAAAGTCATTTCCAGCCCTCTGTTTCTAACCTCTCCTGCGTTGATCACTCTATTGCTGTAACCCGTTTCCCACAATGTCGGAATCTTTACAATCTGATCTTTAGAATTGTTTTGATAAGCCGTTATGGAATAATTAATCCTGTTTTTAAGAAAACTGAAATCCATCCCTGCTTCCATGTTTGTAATCATGTTAGGTTTCAGATTCGGGTTCGGATATAACGCCGGAGATTCTACAGAACCTGAAAAATCACTGTTATTATAGTATTTTATCAACATGTAAGGATCTGTATCGTTTCCGACTGTGGACCATGAAGCTCTTAATTTCCAATAATTAAATTTATCAGACGTTAACTTGAAAATATCTGAAAGAATGAACGATGTAGAAACCGATGGATAGAAGTAAGAACGGTTCTCTTGCGGAAGCGTACTGCTCCAGTCATTTCTTGCCGTAAGATCTAAGAAAGCTTTGTTTTTATATCCTAAAGTTGCCAAAGCATAGGTACTGTTAACCTGCTTATCACTTGGTTTTGCAAATTTATTGATGTTTGAAATCCCATTTGGCATTGTATAAAGTCCCGGTTTCAGAAGTCCGTCTGCCAGATAATCATTCATCGTGTATTCTGTGTAGCGGATATTTCCTCCGACTGATGCACTGAAATCAAAGTCATTGAATTTATTTTTATACGTAAATAAGATATCATTATTTAAATCCATCAACCTGATATGCTGTTCTCTGTACATTCCCTGAAGGTAGTTAGCTGAACTATAAGGTCTTTTTTGGGTACGCAATTCGTTGGTCAATTCCATTCCGGATCTTACTAACACTTCGAAGTTTTTAGTAATTTTATAATTAAGGTTTACGTTTCCTGTGATGAAGTTTTTATCAACACCATTCAGCATTTCGTAAGCAATCAAATATGGATTATCGATAAACGAACTAAACGGATGTACCTGATCAACCTGATCTTTCCCTGATTTCCAAATCGGTGCGTACCAAGATAAATCAACATTCGGATTCTGGAAGATCATGAAATATGAGATCGACTGGTTGCTGTAACCCGTTGCAGGCAAGTTGTCACTCTTCGTCTTATTGTAATTAAATTTAATTCCAATTTTTAATTTTTCACTTAATTTATGATCAACTGAAAAAGCTGCATTAAATCTGTCGAAACCCGTGTTTGGCATCATCCATTCATTCTTTAAATAGGTTAAAGATGACCTGAAAGATGTTGTTTCGTTCGAAGATTCTAATGAAATATTGTTTGAGAACGTAGTTCCTGTTTTCCAGAAACCTTTGATATTGTCTTTGTAAGGCTGCCACAATTGTCTTGTTGCACTTTGACCTTCTGTTTTCGGATCATATTGGAAAAAATACTGTCCCGCGAATTTCGGTCCGAAAGCACTACTTGTTCCACCAGTATTAAGTCCGTCTGCCGAAACCTGATAAGAATAAAAATAATTTCCGCTGGCGTCTTTCTGCATTGTTCCCTGCCCGTATTCGTACTGATAATCCGGCCATTTCAAGACGGTATCGTAACTTGAATAAGAATTTAAAGAAACCTGTATTTTTCCGTTCTTGCTTTTTCCGGATTTTGTGGTGATCATGATTGCTCCACCTGCTCCTCTGGAACCGTATAAAGCGGATGCTGTAGAACCTTTTAAGACCGTAATAGATTCAATATCATCAGGGTTGACTGTATTGATTCCGTTTCCGTAGTCGATTGGTAAATCTGCTTTGGAACCTGCTCCATAAGCCGAAAAACCTGTTCCTGTTGTATTATTATTCATCGGAACACCGTCTATAACGATAAGAGCGTTATTTTCACTCGCATTCATGGAAATATCACCACGCAATTTGATGGTAGAACTTCCCAAAGGCCCGGCTCCTGCTGTCTGAATTTTCAGACCGGCAACCCTTCCTTCCAATGCCTGTGACCAGTTATTGTTCTGAGTTCTTAATAATTCTTCGGACTTAATGGTTTCGGCAACATATCCCAAAGATCTGTCTTGTCTTTTGATACCTAAAGCCGTTACCACAACCTCGTCAATGTTTTTAATAGTGTCTCTTTTAGCTTTCTCCTGAGCCGTCAGACTGACACTGACGAGCCCGAGCAGTGACAAAACCAACAACTTTTGTGTCTCTTTACGCATATCCTTTTTTGTTTGCGCAAAATTAGACCGACATTATGATTACGATCTTAACAAGACTTTAACATTTATTAAAGAATTATTAAACAAAATATTAATTTATGATTAACAAAAATCACATTCGTTTGGTTAACAACATATTGAATAATTAAGCACTTTTAATATGAATAGCATACTATATTCACTTATCTTCATTGTCCTTTTTTGATATAATAAATTTCCCTTTATTAAAAAGCTTTTTGAGTGTTTAATTTTTAACTAAATTGATATAAAAAACAAAAACCTGCCTCAAAAAAGAGACAGGTTGATTGGTATTAAGATCATTAAGAATATCAAGTTAAGCTTTATTTTCGGGAAAATCTGCTTAACACTTAACCTTAATAAAGAATTACTTATTTTTTAATTGATCAGGAATATTTGTAGTGATAAAACCGATTCCCTGAGCTTTTAATTTGTCATAAACCGCTGCGTCATTTACCGTCCAAGAATTGGTGATTAAACCTAATGCTTTAGCTTCAGAAATCCATGTTGGGTTTTTATCGAAAATGCTGTAATGGTAATCGATTCCGTCTAAACCTTCTTTTTTGATCTGTTCAGGCGACAATTCTCCGTTCAGATATTGCACTTTAAATGTAGGTGCCAATTTTTTGATTTCTTTACAGATATTTAAGCTGAAAGAAATGAATTCACTTTGAGATTCCAGCTTCATATCTTTAATCATTTTGATCGTTTTCGCTGTCAGTTCATCTTCTTTTTCTTTTGTCTTATCAGGCTTGATCTCAACAATCAGCTTCAACGATTTGTCTTTTTTTCCTTGCTTTAAATAATCTTTTAAAGTCGGGAAATTTTCACCGTTTGATAATTTCTCTTTTTCTAAATCTTTGAAAGTAGTTTCAGAAATTTCCATTTTTGCATGATGCTCATCATGATTGATGACCAAAACACCGTCTTTCGTCATTCTTACATCAAACTCAGCTCCATAAATTTTTAAATTCTGGGCATTTTCTAATGATTTAATTGAATTTTCCGTTGTCGGAGGTTGCGTCTGCCAATAACCTCTGTGTGCGATAATCTGGGTTTGTGCCTTCATTGAAACTGTGCTTAAAACTGCTAACCCTAAGATAAAATTTTTCATAATATAATTAGATATTAATATTAAAAAGCCGTGAGACTTTTAGATAAAGGTAATAATTTTAAAAGTGAATGATCAATGGTCAATGGTGAATTAACTTCGTTGTCAATTTTAAAAGTAAATGTTTTATAATTAACAATTGACTTGTAAAGCAAAATTGACCATTCACCGTTTATTTTTTGTTTAGAAACTATACTTTGCTCCAATCTGAATTTGGTATGGATTTCCTGATAAAGGTGCTAAACCACTGGTATTTTTAGAATACACAAATTGTTTTGTAATCGGGTCAAACTTGTCAATTCTGTACAATGCCGTGTTTCCGTATGATTTGTTTACGCCCCATTCTTTGTTAAGTAAATTCGCTAGGTTAAAAATATCAACCGAAAGTTCAAATGCTCCGATTTTATCAAATTTTATTTTTTTCGCTACACGAATATCCCAAACTCCATAGAAACCGTTTTTACCACCATTTCTTTCTGCAATATTGTTATTGTAATCGGTAATGTAATTTTTTAACGCTTTTCCAACTTCTGGATCATCAAGCAAAGGCTGAGTAAGATTCGGGAAAATATACGCCAAATCATTAGTATCAACGAAATCTCCATTAATGTTACCTCCGGAAGTAAGAGAGAAACGCGTTCCCCCAATTCCTGAATATCTTAAACCTATTGTAAATCCTGCGATCGTTGGTGAGTTACCATACAACACGACTTTATTACGGAACTGATTATCCGAATACGTCATTCTTAAATCTCTCGGATCGCTCTGAACAAGTGTAGACAATGTCGCTGAATTCGCTACGTTTCCGTTGTAAGAAGTATTGTCCTTAATATCAGACCATGTGTAACTTGCGGTAATTTCTCCGTCTCTCCAATAACGGTAACTTGTGTCAACCACAAATGAGAACTGATTTACCTTACCGTCACTTACAAGTTCCAGAACTCTTCCGAAGTTTTTGTTGATTCTTCCCTCTTTCCAATCAATTTTTCCATTTGTAGGATTTATTGTGCTCACAGGGACAAATACTCCTCTTCCACCTTCATTATCCAGCGTGAATAAAGGATTTACCTTCATGTTTCTGTCATAATAGAAATAATTGTTTCTTCCCAAAGCCATATATCCTGCAACTCCCGCTCTGAATCTTTCATTAAAGAAATGAGTATAAGAAATATTTGCTTTATAAACGATCGGGATTTTAGCATCTTCTCCTGTATAATTTATTGTTGGAAGCTGATATTGAGCAAGTTTAGGAACTGTTCCGTAATCATTTCTATAACTTACAAAATCAGGAGTCAAGCCAATTTTTGAAGGATTCTCATCTACTGTTGCAAAATGCTTCCCATCAAAAACCAAGTTATTAATAACCATATAATTATTAATGTCAGAAGAGAAAATTCCGGCTCCGAATTTCAAGAAATCTTTATTTCCTTCATTAATATTCCACTCAAACTGAAATCTTGGCTGGATAATGAATGATTTGATCTGATTATCGGTTCTGATTCCCATTTCATCAAGTAACTTTTGGTTAAGTTCAGCTTTCGGATAACCTCCATAATCTAGTCTTAAACCAGCCATTAAATCCAGACCTTTTGCAATTTTAGTCTGAATTTGCCCATAAATACCAATATTCCAGATATTAGATCTTACAGAAGTATCATCCACCAAAGGAACTTCTCTGTAAAATCTGTTTGAAACAAGGTTATTAAAATTGGTTAACCCATCAAAATGAAATCTTCCGTTAACCTCACTTCCATATATTGATTTTGAACCGGTGTACATCAAATCTGCACCGAAAGTATATTTAATTTTATCTGTGTTGTAATATAAGTTGTCCACAATCTGAAAAACATTATTCTTAAAACCCTCCTGCGCAAAACGATGTCCTCCAAACTGAATACTTGTCGTTGGCTTATTTTTATCATCAATAACCGATTGCACACGCTCTACAATCCCTCTAGGAACCGGATGCCCCAACTGATCATTCTGATAACTGTCCTGGAAAGTATATAAATATTGTGCTTTTAATTCGTTGGTTACATTAGGTTTTAAGTTTGATCTCAACGTTAATAACAAACTGTTGTCTAAGTTTTTATCATTCGCATAAGATTCAAAGAAATTGATCGCTGTGTTATCAGTTAATCCGTTTTTATTTAAATCGTAAGTAAAGTTATTCCTTATGGTTAACAAGTTTTTAGGGTTAATCTGCCAGTCTAAACGTAAAAATCCTGCATCAGAATTTCTTACTTTATCAAAAGTTCCGAATTGTGGCGAGTTTCCAATACCATATTTTGCTCTTCCGATGTCTAAAACCTGGTTAAGCGTTTCATTCGTAACCCCAAATCTTAACGCATCTTCTTTAGATTGAACATCCGCAATCACCAACGGTCTTGAATCCAATTGATGATCCCAAGCTACAAAAAAGTGTAATTTATTTTTAATAATTGGCCCTCCCAATGAAAATCCGAACTGAGACGTTGAGAAGTCATTCGTTCTTTTATTTCCTCTGATATCATACGGACTTGAAAGCCAATTTGTTCTCAAATATTCCCAAGCGCTTCCTGAAAATTTGTTCGTTCCAGATTTTGTAACAGCACTTACCGTTCCTCCTCCACTTCTTCCCAGCGTAACGTCGTATTGGTTGGTTGTAATTTTAAATTCACGAACAGCTTCAATCGAGATTGAAAAAGGTGCACCGCTTCGGCTTGTTGTAGCTCCCGCTGATGTTGGGTTTTTCGCGGTCATACCGTCGATCGTAAAGTTGGTAGAAGATCCTAACTGTCCGGATAAATTTCCTCCTTTTCCACTTAATGGAGAAAGTTCTGTAAGGTTAGTGAAATTTCTTCCATTCACTGGTAAAATCCCGATATTTTTAGCAGAAATGGCTGTTGCAGCTCCTAAGTTTCCGATTTTATTTTTCAGGTTTCCTGTGATGACAACTTCTTCGATGTTTTTTTCTCTATTTGCCAAATCAACATTTACCGTCACCTGATCACCAAAATTCACCGTGTAGCCTTCTTTTTTCTCATCATTAACGATCACCGTGTAAGGTCCGCCAAGAGGAATTTCTTTAAAAATGTACTCTCCTTTTGAGTTGGTTTCGGTTTCCGTTCTGAAACCTGTGGACTCATTTACGATCGTTACTTTTACTTTCTCCTGAGCGCTGTTTCCGGCATTAATAACCTTTCCAACAATAGATGCCTGCGTGGTTTGTGCATACGCAAGCGTCCCAAAGCTCAAAAACAATAACCCTAATACAATCTTTACTTTTTTCATATCTTCAAATTAGCTGTGCAAAGCTACCTTGACTTTAGGAGCAAAGTGTTTAACAGAATTTTAACATTTTTGTAATTAAATTAGAACATTATGTTAACTTAGTTTAAACATAAATTTTATCCTATACACAATCAATCTGTTGGAATATGTTACGCGATATTAACTTTCTCACCATATTTAATTGTCTTATTTTTTTAAATGCAATTAGTTTAGTTATTTTTGCTTAAAAGATAGAATAGCAATGCCTGAAAACATTCAACAAAAGATAGAAAAGCTCCGCGAAGAGCTACATCAGCATAATTACAATTATTACATCCTTGATGAAGCCACCATCTCAGATTTTGAGTTTGACACCCAACTAAAAGAACTTCAGGATCTTGAAGCGCAACATCCTGAATTTAATGACGATAATTCCCCTACCTTACGTGTTGGCGGAGCTGTAACTAAGAATTTTCCGACCACTCAACATAAATTCAGGATGTATTCTTTGGATAATTCTTATGATTTTGACGATCTTGAAGATTGGGAAAAAAGAATCATTAAAACGATTGATGATCCTGTAGAATTTGTAGCAGAATTAAAATATGATGGTGCTTCAATTTCGATTTTATATGAAAACGGAAAGTTGGTTCAGGCAGTAACGCGTGGAGACGGTTTTCAGGGAGATGAAATCACAGCAAATGTTAGAACGATTTCGGATATTCCTTTGACCTTAAAAGGAGATTTCCCGAATCAGTTTTTCATGCGTGGAGAGATTTATTTAACAAGGAAAAACTTCGATAAGCTTAATAAACTGCGTGAGGAAGAAGGTTTAGACCCTTTTATGAATCCTCGAAATACCGCAAGTGGAAGCTTAAAAATGCAAGACAGCGCAGAAGTAAGAAAACGTACTCTTTCTTCTGTTTTATATCAATATATTTCGGAAGAAGTTCCTGCAGAAACGCATTGGGAACTGCTTCAAAAAGCTCAAGGATGGGGTTTCAAAACTTCTCAACAGGCAAAACTTTGTTCTACAATGGATGAAGTGAAAGAATTTATCAATTTCTGGGATGTAGAACGTCATAATTTACCTTTTGAAATTGATGGAATCGTTTTAAAAGTCAATTCATTACAGCAACAAAGACAGCTTGGATACACCGCAAAATCTCCACGTTGGGCGATGGCGTATAAATTTAAAGCTGAAAAAGTTGAGACCGAATTAAAAAGCGTTGCTTACCAAGTTGGAAGAACCGGAGCAATTACTCCTGTTGCCAATTTAAAACCTGTTTTATTGGCGGGAACGATTGTAAAAAGAGCTTCTCTACATAATGAAGATATTATCAAAAAACTGGATCTTCATGAAAACGATTTCGTGTATGTAGAAAAAGGAGGTGAAATTATTCCTAAAATCGTAGGCATAAACACAGAGAAAAGAACTTCCGAAAGCAAAGAGATCGAATACATTAAAAACTGTCCTGAATGTGGAACAGAATTGGTGAAAATTGTTGATCAGGCCATTCATTTTTGTCCGAATGAGCTTCATTGTCCTCCACAGGTTGTGGGAAGAATGATTCATTACGTTTCAAGAAAAGCTTTAAATATCGATAATCTTGGAAGCGAAACCATTGAACAACTTTACAGAGAAAAATTAATCGAAAATCCTGCTGATTTTTATACTTTAACAAAAGAGCAACTTCTTCCATTGGAAAGAATGGCGGAAAAATCTGCTCAGAATATTATCACAGGAATCGAAAATTCTAAAGAAATTCCGTTTGAAAAAGTACTGTATGGAATTGGTATAAAACACGTGGGAGAAACAGTTGCGAAGAAATTAGTCAAAAATTTCGCTACGATCGATGACTTAAAAGCAGCAACCGCAGAAGAACTTTGTCAGGTTGAAGATATCGGAACAAAAATCGCAGTAAGCATCGTTGATTTCTTTGCAAATCCTGAAAATATTTTGATGCTTGAACGTTTGAAATCTTACGGCGTTCAGCTTGAAAAAGGAGAAAATACGAATGAAGTTTTATCTAATGTTTTGGATGGAAAAACTTTTCTTTTCACCGGAAAATTATCTTTATTCACAAGAGAATCCGCAGAAGATATGGTAGAAAAACACGGCGGAAAAAATATTTCGGCAGTTTCCAAAAACCTTAATTTCCTTGTTGTAGGTGAAAAAGCCGGAAGTAAATTAAAGAAAGCTCAAGACATCGGAACGATTGAAATTCTTGATGAACAGCAGTTTTTGGATTTGATTGAGAAACAATAGAATCATTGAAAATATTTAACATAATAAGCCATTGAGATTTACTTTCAATGGCTTATTTTTGCCACTTAATTAAAAAAATAACTACTAACTAATAATACATGAAAAAAATCTACTTAATCGTATTTATGATTTTGTTTTCTGGGCTTAAGGCGCAGATTGTGAATATTCCTGATATCCATTTTAAAAATGTCCTTTTAACGACTACTTATCCTGTAGCAATGGGAATTAACGGTTATATTGATATAGATAGTAATAACGACGGTGAAATACAAAAAAGTGAGGCCGATAAAGTTCTGGAAATACATGTCAACATGCCTATGTCTTGGAATCCCATTATGAATGAAATATCTGCTATTGCCTCCTTGCAGGGTATCAAAGAATTTGTGAATTTAAGGAGCGTTTATATTTCAGGATTGCCATCCTTATCATCAATCGACTTGAGCAATCTGACTGATTTGTATAATATCATAATAGAAGACAATAATACTCTAACCTCTATCAATGTTCAGGGTTGTACAAGTTTAACGGATGTGAGAGCCAGTAATATGAACTTATCTAGCTTATTACTACAAAACTGTACCCAATTAAAACGTTTAAACTGCAGCAATGCTAAACTTCAGACTTTAGATGTATCATCAAATACCCTACTGGAAAGTTTAAATGCTTCAACAAATCAATTAACTACAATAGACTTAAGCGGTTTGACTGCTCTTTATGATGGTTATTTAACATGGAATAATCTGACGTCCATTACTTTTAACAACAATACAGCATTAATTTGGTTGAATTTAATTAATAATAAATTACCATCAATCTCTTTTGCACAGGCACCCAATATAAAATTGCTAAGCCTTAGCATTAATAAATTTACCAATTTGGATGTTTCGGGACTTACTCAGCTTCAAGGAATCGATTGTGCATATAATTTATTAACAAGTCTTGATCTTTCACACAATACTAAAATACAAAATTTCAGCTGCGACTATAATCCTAATCTACAGTCTCTATTTATTAAAAATGGAATTAATAATTTCACACAAAACTCACCTTCTTCGCTCTCTAATAACCCGAGCCTTGCTTTTATCTGTGCAGACGATTTTGAGATCTTAAATGCTACCAACTTATTACCGGCAAATACGAACTGTGTTGTCAATTCTTATTGCTCATTTACTCCCGGCGGAACCTTTTATACCGTTGAGGGAAATACAAAATATGACAGTAATAATAATGGTTGTGATACCAACGATCCAAACAAAGCATTTCAAAAATTTAATATTACTAATGGAAGTATTTCTGGAAGCGTTATTGCAAACAATTCAGGAAACTACTCAATTCCATTACAAGCTGGAACCCACACAATCACTCCGATTCTGGAAAACCCAACTTATTTTAATTTTTCGCCAACAAGTATAATCGCGAATTTTCCTACACAAACAAGCCCCTTTAACCAAAACTTCTGTATGTCTGCGAATGGAAGTCACAATGATCTTGAAGTTCTAATTTTTCCGATAGCTGCTGCAGTTCCTGGCTTTGATGCAAAATATAAAATCATTTACAAAAATAAGGGAACAACAACGCAATCAGGAGCTTTTGCTTTCAATTATAATGATGACCTGATGAATTATTTAAATTCTACAGTCTCTCCAAATTCTCAATCAACAGGAGTTTTAAACTGGAATTTCACTAATCTTTTACCATTTGAAACAAGAGAAATAACAGTTACATTTACTTTAAATACCCCAACGCAAACACCTGCTTTGAATGGTGGAGATATACTACATTACACAGCTCAAATCAATGCAGGAACTGATGAAACACCTTTAGACAACACATTTACATTAAACCAAACGGTTGTCAATTCTTTTGACCCGAATGATAAAACATGTCTTGAAGGAGCTTCTATTACCCAGGCTCAGGTTAGAGATTACGTTCATTACTTAATCCGATTTGAAAATAATGGAACAGCAAATGCACAAAACATTGTTGTAAAAGATGTTATTGATACTTCTAAATTCGACATATCAAGTTTAGTTTCGTTGAACGGAAGTCATAATTTTGTAACAAGAATTACAAATCCAAATACTGTAGAATTTATCTTTGAAAACATCCAGCTTCCATTTAATAATGCGAATAACGACGGATATATTTCTTTTAAAATTAAAACAAAATCTACTTTAAACCTTGGCGACAGCTTCAGTAATAAAGCGAATATTTATTTTGATTACAACCATCCAATTATTACGAATAATTATACAACAACGGTTCAGAATGTATTAGCAACATCAGAAATTAATAATGATAAAACTCAGTTCAGCATTTATCCGAATCCTGTAAAAGATGTTTTGTTTATTAAATCAAAAGAAAAAATCGTAAAAGCAGAAATTTACGATGTTGCCGGAAGAATTTTGAATTCAGCAAGTGTAACAGACAATTCGGTCAATGTTTCTGAACTTTCGAAAGGAAATTATATCATCAAATTATCTACAAAAGATAAAACGATGACTCAGAAATTTATTAAGAATTAATTCAAAAAATAAATTATAAAATACAAGACTGTCTTTAAAGGCAGTCTTTTTTTGTGGACTAAACAATTTTCAAATCATTTAAAATTCAATAAAAATTTAAACAATACCTAATAATAGATGGTTTTTATTCCATAATTAAAATTAAAAAGCAAATATTTTTCACAATACTATTTTATTTGTATATTTAGCACACCAAATCACTAACCCATGAAAAACATTTACTTTTTTGTGCTATTTCTAGCACATTTTTCACTCAATGCACAAATTATTAACTTTCCGGATCCTCAGTTTAAGGCTAAATTGCTTTCCGGAAGCCCTACCAACCAAATCACTCAAAACTTAGCCGGGAATTGGGTATCGATTGACACTAATAATGATGGCGAAATACAGCTTTCAGAGGCGGCAAATATTAGAGATATCAATATTTACAGCTCAAATAACAGTCCTTTTCCGATCTCCTCAATAGTTGGAGTAAAATCTTTTGTCAATCTTGAATATCTGGATGTATCCGACTGCCCAAACATTCTTTCTGTAGATGTCAGCGGAATGCAGAATTTGAAACTTGTAAGTTTTGATGATAACACCAATATGTCTTCTGCCAATTTTACAGGCTGCCCAATTCTGGAAAATATCAGTGTTAAGAATGCAAATATTGTAAATCTTGATATTTCTAATCTTCCAAAAATGAATATTTTAACGTGCTCAGACGGAAATGTAGAAACCATTAATTTTTCCGGCAGCACAACGATGAAATATTTATTATGCAGCGGTAATAATATTTCCAGTATTGATGTGAGTTCGCTTGTTAATCTGTACAGCTTCAACATTTTGTCAAATGCATTAACCACTCTTAATGTGAGTAATCTGACGAAGCTTGAAACCCTTACATGCTCGGCCAACCAGCTTACATCGATCAATCTTCAGAACACGCCTAAATTAAAATCACTTGAAGCAAGTTATAATAACCTCTCCACGATCAATCTAAGCCAAAGCCCGATTCTGAATTATTTAAGAATCATCAACAATCAGTTTACAAGTATTGATCTTTCGGCGGTACCTTTGCTGCAGACGCTTTATCTTAATAATAATCAGCTTACTTCGCTTGACATTAGCCATAACACGATCCTTAACTCATTTAATGCTCCCAACAATAATCTGCAGAGCATATTTATGAAGAACGGAAGATTTACAACTGGGCTGTACCAAAATAATCCAAATTTGAGTTATATATGTTGTGATGAAAATGAGATCAATCAAACAATTACGTCAAATAATAGTTATGGTTATACCAATGTTACCGTTAACTCTTATTGCTCGTTCACTCCAGGCGGAACCTTCTATACCATACAGGGAAATACCAAATTAGATCTTAATAGCAATGGATGCGACACGAGCGACCCTAATAAAAGTTACCAAAAATTCAATATTACGGGAGCGGGAATCACAGGAAGCATGATTTCAAATAATTCCGGAAATTATTCTTTTTCAGTTCCGGCAGGAGCTCATACCATTACTCCGATTGTTGAGAATCCGGCTTATTTCAGCATTTCTCCATTAAGTTTTACGGCAACTTTCCCTGCACAGACAAGTCCGTTATCTCAGAATTTTTGCATGACACCGAATGGAACTCATCATGATCTGGAAGTGATTGTTATTCCGATGACTGCAGCTGTTCCAGGGTTTGACGCTAAATATAAGATCATTTATAAAAATAAAGGAACAACAATGCAATCTGGAGCAATTGTTTTTAATTTTAATGATAATCTGATGAATTACTTAACAGCTACAACTGCTCCAAATTCTCAATCCACAGGAACTCTCAATTGGAATTTCATTAATCTTTTACCTTTTGAAACCAAAGAAATTACCGCAACTTTCAAATTAAACACGCCAACTGCAACTCCTCCACTTAACGGCGGTGATGTCCTTCATTACACAGCACAAATCAACGGAGCTACGGACGACACGCCTTTAGATAATACATTTACATTAAATCAAACCGTTGTCAATTCATTTGACCCGAATGACAAAACCTGTCTTGAAGGAACATCCATTGCCGAAACACAGGTTGGAGAATACGTTCATTATCTGATCAGATTTGAAAATACCGGAAACGGAAACGCTCAAAACATCGTTGTAAAAGACGAAATTGATGTTTCAAAATTTGATCTTTCATCCATCGTTTCTCTTAACGGAAGTCATAATTTCATAACAAAAATTACAAATCCAAACACGGTTGAATTTATCTTTGAAAATATTCAGCTTCCTTTTGATGACGCTAATAATGACGGATATGTTTCTTTCAAAATTAAAACAAAATCTACCTTAGTTTTAGGAGATAGTTTCAGCAATACAGCTAAAATCTATTTTGATTACAACCACCCGATTATTACGAATACTTTTACAACAAATATTCAGAATGAAACCGTTTTAGCAATTTCAGAAAACAATAAAAATAAAGATGTTTTCAGCATTTATCCGAATCCTGTAAAAGATATTTTATCAATTAAATCTGATAAAGAAATCGTTAAAGCAGAGATTTATGACACAACCGGACGAATCATTAATTCATCAGGTGTAAAAAATAACTCAATCAATGTTTCTGAGCTTCCAAAAGGAAATTATATCATCAAATTATCTACAAAAGATAAAGCGGTGACTCAGAAATTTATTAAAAATTAATTCAATTCAACAGCCAACCAAAAGACTGTCTTTATAGGCAGTCTTTTTTATGTTTACTAATGAAGATTTTATTGTATTTTTATTAAAGAAGTTTAAAATTAAAAAAATGGAATTTTTACAGGATCATTCTATACAAAATGAGCTGTTATTGATATTTATTTCTGTTCTTTTGGGCGTTTTCATAGGCGCAGAACGAGAATATCGAAACAAATCTGCAGGCTTGCGTACTTTTATTTTGGTATGCTTCGGATCTTGTCTGTTTACCATACTTTCCATTAAAATAGGTGTTCAGAATCCTGACCGCTTGGCCGCAAATATCATTACAGGAATTGGTTTTCTGGGAGCCGGAGTTATTTTTAAAGGAGATAATAAAATCGACGGAATTACCACTGCAACAACGATTTGGGCAACCGCTTCAATCGGAATGGCCGTAGGTTCCGGATACGTTTATTTGTCACTGATGGGAACCGTTTTGGTATTATTAATTTTAAGTTCACTTACTTATCTTCAGGCTTTTATCGATAACAATCATAAGATCAGAGAATATAAAATTGCCATTGTAGCTTCCGATGAAATAAGGCATTGTGAAGAATTATTCAGAAATAATAATTTGAAATATCTGATGATAAGACAGCAATATACCGTAGGAAATCTTGCAACAACCTGGAGACTCACAGGTCAAAATAAACATCATGAAACATTAATTAAACAATTAATGAACGATCCTAAAATAATTGCCTATCAGTTTTAAATTTAGATTAAAAATGTAAAGCATAATTGTCATTTATAATTAATATTGAATAACAAATTCAGTATCATTTTAATGATTTATCGATCATCAATAATTAACTATCCATTTTATCGCTTTTAACTGATAATTCATAACCAAAATCTCCCATTTTCTTTGTAAATTAGGGCAAAATTTTGATTATGACAAAAAAGATACTTTTATCTGTATTTCTTTTGCCGGCTGCCATGGCTTTTGCACAGCAATACGGAGGAATGTGGATCCCAACAGAGCTCAATGAAAAGGAAATGAAAGATTTAGGAATGAAAATCTCTGCTAAAGACATCTTCAATCCTCAAAAAGCAAGCATAAAAGATGCTGTAGTACAGTTCAACGGAGGGTGTACTGCTGAGATCATTTCTCCAAAAGGATTATTATTGACGAATCACCACTGCGGTTTTGGTCAGATCCAGGCTCATTCTACCGTACAAAACGACCTTTTATCAAACGGTTTCTGGGCACAAAATATGAGTACAGAACTTCCAAATCCGGGAGTAACAGTAGACTTTATTGTAGACATTAAAGATGTTTCTAATCAAATTTTAGAAGGTACAGATAACCTTACAGAACCTGATCTTACGAAAAAGATCAACACCAATATTGAGGTTTATAAAAATTCTCAAAAAACAGAATCTTTTCAATCTATTTCTGTAAAACCAATGTATTACGGAAATAAATACTATGCTTACACCATCGAAACATATAAAGACATTCGTCTGGTAGGCGCACCACCACAAAGCATCGGGAAATTCGGTTCTGATACCGATAACTGGGTTTGGCCGAGACATACGGGAGATTTTTCTATGTTCAGAATTTATGCTGACAAGAACAATAATCCTGCAGAATATTCAAAAGACAACGTTCCTTATACACCGAAGCATTATCTTCCGGTTTCTATCAAGGATAAAAACGAGAACGATTTCACATTTGTATTCGGATTCCCCGGAAAAACAACAGAATATCTTCCTGCAATTGCTGTAGAAAAGATCATGAAAGAGATCGATCCTGCAAAAATTGCCGTACGTGATGTTGCTTTGAAAACATTAGACGAAAAAATGCGTGCAGATGATGCAACGCGTATCAAATATGCTTCAAAATTTGCTTCCGTAGCCAATTACTGGAAAAAATGGATCGGTGAAGTTGAAGGGTTAAAAAAATCAAACGCCGTTGAGAAAAAAGTAATGTATGAAGGTTCTTTAGTTTCCAAAAACCACGAGGTAAAAGCAACTTTAGATCAATTGAATAAATTATACAACGATCAGGCTCCTTGTGCTTTAAATAATGCTTACTACACAGAAGTCATTAAAAATGCAGAAACATTAAAGCTTGCAAGTGACTATTACACCTACATTTCTTCTGTAGAATCTGGCAGAATGGATGAAAAAGAGCTTACCAAACTTAAAACAAAACTAACTGCATTTTACAAAGATTACAGCGCAGAATTGGATGCAAAAGTAACCGCAAGACTGCTGGCTTTATATGCTAATAAAACGGCTCCACAATTCTTACCTGCAGGTTTTGACAAGTATAAAAATGAAGCTCAAAATATTCCTGTAATTGAAGATATTTCGAAAAATTCAATTATTACGGGAAGAACTGCTGTAAATGGAGCAAATCTTAGTACAGATATTGAAAAAGCTTTCTCTAATCAGGATAAATTAATTAAAACAATTAAAAAAGATCCTGTTTATCAGCTTTACGTTTCAATAAGAGACACGTATATGAAAACTGCTGATCCTCAATTTACATCTCTTCAGACTAAAATTGATGCGTTGCAAAAAACATATATGGCACAACAAATCGATACGGATAAGGACAGAAAATTCTTCCCGGATGCCAATTCTACGCTTCGTGTAACGTACGGAAAAGTGAAAGGTTCTACGCCAAGAGATGCTGTTTCTTATGGTTTCCAAACGCATTTAGCGGGAGTTATTGAAAAATATGTTCCTGGAGATTACGAATTTGATGTTCCAAAAAAACTGATCGATCTTTACAATAAAAAAGACTTTGGAAATTATAAAGATAAAACAGGCGATGTTCCTGTAGGATTCACAGCAACAAACCACACAACGGGAGGAAACTCTGGAAGTCCGGTTTTGGATGCTAATGGAAATCTTGTTGGTTTAAACTTCGACAGACAATGGGAAGGAACGATGAGTGACATCAATTATGATCCACGTTTCAGCCGAAATATCATGGTTGACACCAAATATATTCTTTTCATTATTGATAAATATGCCGACTCTAAATGGCTTATTGATGAAATGAAAGTGATAAAGTAATTTTTTTAATGATAACTTTAAGAATCTATTTAAATTTTTAATATTAATTTAAATAGATTCTTTTTTATTGTATGAAAGAGCAAATCATAAACTTATTAGCCAATTTTGTAGGAAATGATATCGAAAAATCGTTTCCTCTTCCCTACTTTTTACCTGTCTACCACTGTGTTTCTGATGAAAATTCACCTCATCTTAATCATATCATCAACTATAAAAATGTAAAACAGTTTGAGCAAGACCTAGATTACTTATCAAAGTATTTCCAGTTTGTGAATTGGGGAGAATTTAAAGATTTTATCAACGGAAACTTTACCCCTAAAAATAAAATTACCCTTCTTACTTTTGATGATGGTTTCAGGGAATTTTATGATGTTGTCGTTCCAATTTTAGAGAGAAAAGGAATTTATGCTGTTAATTTTATCAATCCCGCTTTCATTGATAATAAAGATTTGATGTTTCGCTGCAAGGCAAGTTTAATCATTAATGAAATTGAAAAAAATAAAGAAATAAGCCCAGAAATATATAATATTCTTCAGTTTAATAGCGATTCGAAATCAGAAATCAAACAGAAAATATTACAGCTAAATTATCATAAAACAGAAACTCTGGATAAGCTTACAGAAGTACTTGAAATTAACATTAATTCATTTTTAAAAGAACAAAAACCTTATTTAAGCTTCGATCAATTAAAATCATTAACTCAAAAAGGGTTTGGAATTTCCTCTCACAGTTGGGATCATCCTTTGTACAATGAGCTATCTTTAAGTGAAAAACTAGAGACGACCAGCAAAACGTTTGATTATTTAAAGAACAATGATTTTCTTTATGAAAGTTTTGCATTTCCTTTTACAGATTTCGGCGTTGAAAAAGCTTTTTTTGATGAATTATTTAAAAATAAAGAAATGTTCTGTACTTTCGGAAGCGCAGGAATAAAACTCGACAGCGTTTCAAAAAACCTCCAAAGAATACCGATGGAAACTGGAGAAAATGCAGAAACGATCTTAAAAAAAGAAATTACTTATTATCAATTAAAAGGTATTGTAAATAAAAATAAAATTCTAAGGAAATGATACATTTAAAAACATTTAATAAAAAACAATTGGGGGAATTTGTATCATCCGGAGATTTCAAAAAATACGATTTTCTACCAATTACAGCACACAGAGCTCAATCTCACATCAATAATCCAAAAGCAAATGATGATCAAACGTTACTTATTTTAGCGTTTGACGATGACAATCTAGCTGGTTATATTGGTTGTTTCCCTGATAATTTCATCATTGATGGAAAAATATTTAATTATGCATGGTTGAGTACGTTATATGTAAGCAGTAATTTTCGAGGAAAAAGAATTGCTCAATCCCTTTTACAAAAGGCGTTTGAAGAATATCATGAAAATCTGGCGCTCACAGAATTTACAAAGGAAGCAGAAGGACTTTATAACAAAATGGGGACTTTTGAATACATTCAGCCTAAAGTTGGTAAGCGATATTATTTCCGGACAGATTTGGCAACGATAATTCCGTCAAAAAAGCCTAAAACAGAGCATCTACAGCCACTTCTCAGCTTAGGAGATTCCGTATTAAATTCTCTTATTTCAGTAAAAAACTGCTTCATCCAAAAACCTGATTTCAAATTTGAAATTCTTGATAAAATAGATGCAGAAAGCACTGATTTCATATCAAAATTTTACAGCAACAGAAATGCAGAAGAACTCAATTGGGCAATAGAAAATCCGTGGGTTTTGGAAAGTAAAAATAAAGAAGAAAACTATTTATTTTCCAGCTTTTCTGAAAGCTTTAAATATTTTTGGATAAAAATTTATGATAAGAAAAACACTTTAAAAACTTGTGCGCTTTTGTTTGTAAGAGATGGTCACTTAAAAATATCCTATTTGTTTTCAATATCTGATTTGGAACAGTTTGTTACATTTTTAAGCTATTTTATCGTTAAGAATAAAATTAATTCTTTAACAAGCTATCAAACGGAATTCAACAAAAAAGCAGAATCGATGAATATATTTCCAAACATCCATCAGCGAAATATGGAAAGGCGGTATATGTTTCACAAACAACTTATTAAAAACCTTCCTGACCACTTTGATCCTCATTTTCAGGATGGAGATGGTGATTGTGTGATGACATAAAAAAGAGGCTTTTAGTAAGCCTCTTTTTGTTTTAATACTACTTGGGATATTGTTTTATTGTGTTTTTGACAGGATTTCATCCTGCCCTTTGTTAAGTCGCCACTTCGTGGCTCCCATTTTTAATGTCCGAAGATATCTTTTAAAGTCAATTCTTTAAACTCTCCCATTTGGTTGACGGCTTCCATATTCAGGTTTTCTCGTTTCCCAATAATGGCGGTATTGAAATGAACAGGTTTTATTTCGGTCTGATAAAACTGCTTCACATCATCAAATTTCAGACTTTGAATCTGCTGATAAATATCTTTCCTAAAATCATGCGAAATGCCTATTTTTTTTAACCTTAAGGTATTGAAGAAAATAGTAGTTCGTGTAATTCTTGTTGATGCAATTTGTTTTAAGGCGGCATTTCTGGCATTTTCAAATTGAGTTGGTACTTCAGGAAGTTCACTCATCAATTCGCTCATTGTGTCAACTGCAATCTGCAATTTATCGGGCTGTGTTCCGATGTATGTCGTAATATAATCCGGATGTCCCGATTCCGCGTTGGCAGCATAAGAAACGTATGCAGAATACGCCAAACTCTTGCTCTCACGGATTTCCTGAAAAACAATGGACGACAATCCTCTTCCGAAATATTCATTGAAAACATTGATTTTTCCGAAGTTTGCGGTGTTGACTTCATTTCCTCTTCCAATTTTACTCATTTCCATTTGAACCATGTCATAGTTCATGAAATAGACATTTCCTTTAGTTTCCGGTTCAGGATATTTTTTAGGCTCAGGAATTTGAAGACTTGCCGTTTCAATATATTTTTCAATATAATTAGTAAAGTTTTCAAAGTTTTTCCCGTAGAAAAATAGTTGATAAGGATAATCAAACAGTTTTTTCATTTTGTCTGTAAACACTTCAACATTCGTACTTTCCAATTCTTCTTTAGAAATAATATCTGTAAAACGTGAAAATTCGCCGAGCTTTGTATAGTTCGTCAAAGCCGTCATAATACGGTTTTTATCTTTTTTTACCGCTTCACGATTTTCAAGAATGGTTTCCACAAACTGATTGTAAATTTCCTGATCTGGCTTTACGTTATGCATCCAGTGTTGAAGCAATTCAATTCCCTGTTCAAGGTTTTCTTCTAATCCGCTCAATGAGATCAAAAGTTGATCGGCAGAGGTTTTAAAATCGTTGCTTACTCCAATTTTAAAGAACTCTTTTTTAAGATCTTCGGGAGAAAATTTTTCCGTACCGAGATATTGAAGAACTTGGGTAGAAATCCCCAAATCTCTGTCGTGATCGCTTCCAAAAGGAAAAATAAAGTGAGCCTGAGCAATTTCATTATATTTATTTTTAACGAAACTCAGTTTCTTATCTTTAACCGTAGCTGTTTTTATTTCTTTTTGATAATCAATAAATTCAGGTTGAATATCTGCTGTTTTTTCTGCTAAAATCTCCTGTAAAAATTCAGATTGCGCTTCACGGTTGATTTTTATTGGCGTAATTCCAGGGTTATCAACTCTTAATAATTTATCGTTAACTCCTTTTTCTTTGTTGATGATAACGTAATTATCTTTAAAGAACTCATTCGAAAAATCTACAACTTCTTCTTTGGTAACGGTAGAATATTCATCCATCTCGCTCAGTTCCTGTTCCCAAGTTCTGCCTTTGATGTAAGTATCATAAAGATTTGTTGCAAGGCCATCAGCTGTTTCCAACGCTTTCATTCTTTGAAGTTTAAAATCGTTGATGATGGCAGGAAGCATCCAATCCGGAAAATCTCCTTTTTTCAGCAATTCGATCTGCTCCAATACCATTTCTTTGGCTTCATTCAACGTTTGCATTTCTTTTGGAACGGCAACAATTGAAAAATATCCGTATTCTTTCAACCCAACCGAAAAAGCCTGTGCCCAAAGCATTCTTTGCGTCTGGTTAATATTTAAATCTAATAATCCAGCTTCTCCTCTATTGCTTAAAATATTTGCTACAATATCGGCTAATATCGCTTCTCGGCTTCCATAGCTCCCGGTTCTCCAAGCCAATTGAGTTCTCGGAGTTGTCGGACTTTTTACTGTTCTTTCTACAATCTCAGTAAGTGGTTTTTCAATGATTGGGCTCTTCTTTGGTAATTCTTTGTAAGGAATTGCTTCAAAATACTGATCTACAAGCTGAATTGTTTCTTCAAAATCCAGATCACCCACGAAAACCATTGCATAATTATTAGGAACATAATATTCATCAAAATATTTATGAATAGCCTTCATAGAAGGATTTTTCAAATGTTCCGGTTTTCCTAAAGTCGTTTGCTGACCATTCGGATGGGTTGGAAAAAGAGCATCCATCAGCTCATAATTCACCAACCTTGAATCATTATCCTGCGCTCTGTTGAACTCTTCGTAAACTGATTCTAATTCAGTGTGAAAAAGTCTTAACGTTAATTCAGAAAATCTTTCTTTCTCGACTTTCAGCCATTTTTCAAGTTCATTATTCGGAATGTTATTTTTGTAAACAGTTTCGTCAAACCAAGTGTGGGCGTTCGTTCCGCTTGCGCCTAATGAAGAAATTACCTTATCATATTCATTTGCAATCGCATACTGACTCGCTTCCTGAGAAACTTCATCTATTTTTGTATAGATTTCTTTCTTTTTTTCAGGGTCTTGTTCTGTTTTATGTTGCTCGTATAAGTCAGAAATCTGGTCTAATAAAACCTTTTCCTTTTCCCAGTTTTGAGTTCCTAATTTTGAAGTTCCCTTAAACATCATATGTTCAAGATAATGTGCCAACCCTGTATTGTCAGCCGGATCGTTATTACTTCCAGTTCTCACAGGAATGTAGGTCTGAATCCTCGGAGCATCAAAATTCTGAGCAAGAAAAACCTTCAACCCGTTTTTTAGGGTATAAATTCTTACTTTATTTTCGTCCTGAGTTATGGTAGTATATTCGTAGTTATTTTTATCGGTATGAATCGTCTCCTTATATCTTTTGTCGGTCATATATAAATTCATTTTCATTCTTTTAAGATTAGAATGTATACAAATGTAAGCAATCAAAAAAGAACACTTTCTACTTTTCCTATTATTACATCTATTGCAACGATAATTAATTATGAATTACTTATTTCCAATTACTTATTATTTATTTTTCAGGAGCTATTTCGCGCTATCCACTCATACTCCTCACGCCAGCGCTCCCAACACCAAACCCTCCAACTTTCCCACTTCCTGTTGCGGGGTAACCGTTACTATCGCGGCTAGGCTTTTGTCTGTAAATTATTATGCAACCATCCAATCAAAGATTTTTTTCATTGAACTTTTATATTATTTTTCTTCCAAAAAGCCTTGGCAAGGTTTAAAACCTTGCCAAGGCTCCCCAACAACAAAATCCATCCTTTCCTTCTCACCTTTCTTAGCCTTTTTCCAAAATAATTATCTAAGTTTGCATTAAGTTTTCCCAAAATTACAACCATGTCCGGAAACATTCTGATCATCGATGATGAGATCAAGCTCCTGAAATTATTAGGAATGATCCTTTCCCAAGAAAATTTTAACGTAAAAGAAGCTTCCACAGCGCGTTCTGCAATGACGATGTTGGAGCAATATGACTTTGATGTTGTGTTGAGCGACGTCCGGCTTCCCGATGCTTTCGGAGTTGATCTTGTGAAATCTATCAAAGCAAAATATCCTCATCTGGAAATTATTTTAATGACCGCTTTCGGAAATATCACGGATGCTGTTCAGGCGATGAAAAACGGAGCTTACGATTATTTAGTAAAAGGTGATGATAACGAGAAAATTATTCCGTTGGTCTATAAAACGTTGGAAAAAGCAAAAGACAATAAATCCAAGATTGTTCAAAAAAGCAATATTCAAAAAGGATTCAATCAAATTATTGGAATTTCTCCTTTAATTATTCAGGCTAAAAAACTGGCAGAGAGAGTTGCCTTAACAGATGCAACCGTTCTTTTAACGGGCGAAACCGGAACCGGAAAAGAAGTTTTTGCTAACGCCATTCATGAAGGAAGCGACAGAAATAAAAATAATTTTGTAGCGATTAATTGCTCTGCATTCAGCAAAGAAATTTTAGAAAGCGAACTTTTCGGGCACAAGCAAGGCTCTTTTACCGGAGCTATAAAAGATAAAAAAGGTTTAGTAGAAGAAGCTAACGGCGGAACTTTATTTCTTGATGAAATTGGTGAAATGCCCATCGAGCTTCAGGCAAAATTACTTCGTGTCTTGGAAACCAAAGAATTCATGAGAATGGGTGAAACGAAGGTCTCCAAATCAGATTTCAGATTAATTGCTGCTACCAATAGAAATTTAGAAGACGAAATAAAACAGGCCCATTTCAGAGAAGATCTGTATTTCAGGTTGAATGTTTTCGAAATCAATCTTCCTCCCCTTCGTGAAAGAAAAGAGGATTTAAAAGTTTTAGCTAAAAATTTCATTGATATTTTTTCGAACAAACTGCATTTGTCCTCCGTTAATGTTTCCTCGGAATATTATAAAGAATTAGAAAAAAACGACTGGAAAGGAAATATCCGCGAATTAAGAAATACCATCGAAAGAAGTTTAATCTTAATGAACGATAATATTTTAGATACAGAAAGTCTTCCCCATTACTCTGAAAAAGTGACTTCTACAGAAAAAGATTCGTTAAGTATGCGATCTTTAGAAAAAGAACATATCCAAAAAGTGATTCAATACACCAAAGGAAACAAAGCGGAAGCAGCAAGACTGCTTGAAATTGGTATTGCAACGTTGTACCGCAAATTGGAAGAATATAATTTAAGATAAAATTTAACCATTAAGATTTTATTTAAGATGTTAAGAATATTAAGATGAGCTTCGCTTTAAGCTTAAAAAAATCAGAATGATTTTACCTTAATTAAACTAAACTTCTTAAATAAAATCTTAATGGTTAAAAAATAATTCAATATTCTATAAACCTATCATTATAATAATGAGCCTATCATTTTGATAGGCTTTTCTGTTTTGTGGCATCACTTCCAAATCCCGCAATACACTATCAATAAACCACTTACCTTACATTTAAATAAAACGGACTTTCTTTTGGCATATAGAATTTAAATAAAATATTCTAAAAATGACAATTTCAAGAAAAACGTTCAAAAAACGGGAGCATTCAAAATTCAACTTTTTGATTGTATCGTATGTACTTTTTACTTTATTAACCTTAATTGTAACATCATGATGCTCATTAGTTTAATACTGATTTTCGCAGTACTGTTTTGGCTTTTATACAAATCTGTTGATTTTTTCGACAAAATATAAAAAATTATGTGGAGTTTATTTATCCTTTCAATACTAGCCTTTGGGTACATCTGTTATGTTTTAACGAAACCTGAAAAATTTTAATCAAAATCATGAATACAGAAATTTTAGGCATCATAGCGATGTTCGCAATCACATTAGGTATTGGCATTTTCTTAGGGAAATACATTGCTGATGTTTACGGTTATAAAAAGACTTTTTTAGATAAAATTTTTCAACCGATTGAAAATGCTATTTATAAAGTTTCAGGGATCAACCCTAGCCGCCAGATGACTTGGAAACAGAATATGTTTGCCATGCTGACCATTAATTTAGTTTGGTTCATCATCGGATTTTTCATCTTATTAAATCAATCATTACTTCCCTTAAACCCAGACGGTAACCCGGATATGTCGCCCGATCTGGCTTTTAATACCGCAATTTCTTTCTTAGTAAACTGTAATCTACAGCATTATTCGGGAGAAACGGGAGTCAGTTATTTAAGTCAGTTATACTTAATGTTTTTACAGTTTGTAACAGCTGCTACCGGAATGGCTGCTATGGCCGTACTTTTCAAAGCATTTAAAGAAAAAACGACTACAGAATTAGGTAATTTCTTCGATTTTTTCACCAAATCAATGATTAGAATATTAATTCCGATCAGTATTCTGGTCGCTTTTATTCTTTCTGCCAACGGAACGCCGATGACTTTCGAAGGGAAAGACCATATCACGAATCTTGAAGGTCAGAAAGTGGATGTTTCCAGAGGTCCGGTTGCTGCTTTTGTGGCAATTAAACACTTAGGAACAAATGGAGGAGGATTTTTCGGAGCCAATTCAGCACATCCGCTTGAAAATACCAATTACATGACCAATATGACGGAAATGGTTACGCAGATGATCATTCCTTTTGCATTGGTTTTTGCGTTAGGATTTTATTTAAAGAAAAGAAAACTTTCATGGACTATTTTCACTGTAATGACCATTGGTTTTCTAGCACTTGCCGTGCCGAATGTTGTAAATGAGACTCGTGGAAATCCATTAATTACAGAAATGGGAACCGATAATCATTTGGGTGCGATGGAAGGAAAAGAGATCCGTTTCGGAAGCGCCTCTTCAGGATATTGGAGTATTGCAACCACCGTAATTTCTACAGGTTCTGTGAACTCGATGCACGACAGTACGATGCCACTTTCAGGAATGAATCAGCTTTTAGCGATGATGATCAACTGTTTCTACGGTGGCTGTGGTGTCGGAATTCTGAACTACTTCATATTCATCATTCTTGCCGTATTTATGAGCGGTCTGATGGTGGGACGAACCCCCGAATTTATGGGTAAAAAGATTGAAGCTAAAGAGATGAAAATAGCGATGATCGTTGCTTTATTCCATCCATTTTTAATTCTTGTCGGTACCGCTTTAACGGCTTACTTTCCTGAATTCGGAGCCAAGACATTAAATAATCCTGGATTCCATGGTTTTAGTGAAATGTTGTATGAATTCACTTCATCATCCGCCAACAACGGATCCGGATTTGAAGGATTGGGAGACAACACCCCTTGGTGGAATATCTCAACAGGAGTTGTGCTGCTGTTATCAAGATTTATCCCGATCATCGGCCCGATTGCGATTGCAGGATGTTTAGCTCAGAAAAAATACATCCCGGAAAGTGCAGGAACTTTAAAAACGGATACCGCAACTTTTGGATTTATGACTTTAGCCGTCATTCTTTTAATCGCTGCCTTGTCTTTCTTCCCTGCTCTTACATTAGGGCCTATTGCAGAACAACTTCAATATTTTTCTAAATAAAAATCAAATAATTAAACCATTAAGATTTATTTAAGAAGTTAAGAATATTAAGCTAATTATAATCAAATCATTAAGCTTAAAATATTCAGAGAATATTTTCTTAACTCAACTTAACTTCTTAAATAAATCTTAATGGTTCAAATAAAAAAAATCATTCAAAGCAATGAAAAATCAATCACAAACATTGTTTCAAAAAGATTTGGTCAACGAAGCTATCAGACAGTCTTTCGTTAAGCTGAATCCGAAAATCATGTTTAAAAACCCTGTTATGTTTCTGGTAGAAATCGGAACAATCGTTATGTTCATCGTGAGCTTATTTAGCTTGTCGGGTGACAAAACACAGGGCAGTTTTACCTATAATTTCTTAGTATTCATTATCTTATTTTTCACTGTTTTATTTGCCAATTTCGCCGAAGCTATCGCCGAAGCAAGAGGAAAAGCACAGGCAGATACCCTAAGAAAAACCAGAGAGGAAACTCCGGCTAAATTAATCGTAGACAACAAACCTGGATTTCAAGTAGAAACAGCTTTAAAAATGTCTGCTGAAATGAAACTGGGAGATATTTTCCTTTGTGAAGCAGGCGACCAGATCCCGATGGATGGTGAAATTATCGAAGGTTTAGCAACAATCGATGAATCAGCCATTACAGGAGAAAGCGCGCCCGTTATCAGAGAATCAGGTGGAGATAAAAGCTCCGTAACAGGCGGTACAAAAGTACTTTCCGACAGAATAAAAGTAAAAGTCACCACAAAACCGGGTGAGTCTTTTCTAGATAAAATGATTGCCCTTGTAGAAGGTGCATCAAGACAAAAAACACCTAACGAGATCGCTTTAACCATATTGTTAGCCGGGTTTACCCTTACTTTCATTATCGTTACAGTTACTTTAAAGCCTTTTGCAGATTATTCGCAGACGCCAATCACCATTGCGGCATTTATATCACTTTTCGTTTGTTTGATACCCACAACGATTGGAGGTCTGCTTTCTGCGATTGGAATTGCGGGGATGGACAGAGCTTTAAGAGCCAACGTTATCACAAAAAGTGGTAAAGCGGTTGAAACTGCCGGAGATATTGATGTCTTATTACTGGATAAAACAGGAACCATTACCATTGGAAACCGTAAAGCAACCCAATTTCATCCTTCTAATAATATTGATATTAATGAATTTATAAAAGCTTCGGCGTTAAGTTCTGTTGCCGATGAAACTCCGGAAGGAAAATCAATTATAGAATTAAGCGAATTAAAATCTGAAGACTTGCTTGTTCCAAATCCTGTCTATATTGATTTTACGGCCGAAACCAGAACTTCAGGTATTGATTTTGAAAACACAAGAATTAGAAAAGGAGCTTACGACACAATTAAAAAACTGACTGAAAAAGCCGGAAATATTTTCCCTCCCGAAACTCAGGAAGCAACAACTAAAATTTCTGAAAACGGAGGAACTCCTTTAGTCGTTTCTGTGAATGAAGAGGTTTGGGGCGTTATTGAACTTCAGGATATTATCAAAACAGGAATTCAGGAACGTTTTCAACGATTGAGAAAAATGGGTGTGAAAACGGTGATGGTAACGGGAGATAATCCTTTAACCGCCAAATTTATCGCAGAAAAAGCCGGAGTAGATGATTTTATCGCAGAAGCTAAACCTGAAGACAAGATGAATTATATCAAAAAAGAACAGCAGGAAGGTAAACTGGTTGCGATGATGGGTGACGGAACGAATGACGCGCCCGCTCTTGCTCAAGCCGATGTCGGTGTTGCGATGAACAGCGGAACTCAGGCCGCCAAAGAGGCAGGAAACATGGTTGATTTGGATAATGATCCAACAAAATTGATTGAAATCGTAGAAATCGGAAAACAATTATTAATGACTCGTGGAACATTGACCACTTTCAGTATTGCGAATGATGTTGCTAAATATTTTGCCATTATTCCGGCATTGTTTATCACTTTTATTCCGGCGCTTCAGAAATTGAATATCATGAATCTTCACAGTCCGGAATCAGCGATTTTATCTGCAATCATATTTAATGCGATCATCATTCCGATCCTTATTCCATTGGCTTTAAAAGGCGTTGCTTATAAACCAATTGGGGCAAGTGCTTTATTAAGAAGAAATCTTTTGATCTATGGTTTGGGAGGAATTATCGCACCATTCATTGGAATAAAGATTATCGATTTATTTATCAGTCTATTCTTTTAAAAATTAAAAAAAATGAAAATTTATCTTATTTCAGCGTTGAGATTATCTCTTGTAATGCTGGTTGTGGTAGCACTTTATTTAATCTTTGTTTTTGCAGGTTCTAAAATTTTACCAACACAGGGAAATGCAGAGATTATCAATTATAAAGGACAGAAATTTTACGCCAATATTGGTCAGGATTTCAAATCTATAAAATATTTTCACGGTCGTCCATCTGCTGTAGATTATAATGCGGCAGGAAGTGCAGGAAGCAACAAAGGGCCAAGTAATGAAGAATATTTGCAAACAGTTCAAAAAAGAATCGACACTTTAAAAATGCAAAATCCAGAAATGAATACGGCGAAAGTTCCTGTAGAATTGGTAACCGCAAGCGGAAGCGGATTAGATCCTGATATTTCTGAACAAGGTGCTTTATACCAAGCTAAAAGAATTGCTAAAGAAAGAAATATCTCTCTGGAAAAAATTGAAAATCTTATTAATAATCAAACAGAAAAACCTCTTTTGGGACTTTTCGGGCCATCAAAGATTAATGTTTTAAAGCTAAATATCGCTTTAGATCAAACTAAATAATTTAAATAACAACGTCATTATCAATATTTATATAATGAAATCAAAAACTATTCACGCTGCATTTTTTTTAGTATTGACTACTGTAAGTCAAATTAATGCTCAGGAAATTCAAAAAGACTCAATAACAATTAAGCCTAAAGATTCCTTAACCACAAAAACTGATTCTAAAATCCCGTTCGAAGGCTATGACTTGAGCTGGATCAACGGACAAAACCGTCAGACAGATTTTCCTTTAACCTTAAAAGATAAAGATGGAGAAACAATTTTAACGGGTGTAACTTATGTTGATGCTTATTACAACTACGATTTCCGTAATCCACAAGATAATACGCACACCATTTCATCAGCAATTGGTCGTTCGAATGAGGTAACGATTAATATGGCAAGTATTGGTTTGGAAACCAACTATAAAAATATGATCGGACGTTTATGGCTACAATATGGGCAAATGGGTTCTATTGTTCAGGATTTGGATGGAACGGTGAATCATGGTAAAAATACCAACGTAAATAATTTAAAAAACATCCGAGAAGCCGCAGCAGGATATCATTTCAACGTAATGCACGGTTTAAATGTAGAAGCCGGGATTTTCATGAGCTACATTGGTCTGGAAAGTTATGTTTTAGGTGAAAACTGGAACTATCAAAGAAGTTTGGTCTGCGATTTTACGCCTTTCTATTTTCAGGGAGCGAGAATTCAGGCATATCCATCAAAAAAATATAAGGTTGAACTTTGGGTGTTGAATGGTTGGCAAACATACAATTCATGGAATAAAGGTCTTGGATTGGGAGTTTCAAACTACTACCGCCCGAATGAAAATATTCAGCTCGTTGCCAATTTTTATTTAAACGGAAAAGATACCCGTAACAATCCTGATGTTAAACGTTTTCACCATGACCATAGCATTGTAGCGAGATATTTCCACAATAAAGAGAGCAAAGGTTTGTCACAGGCTGCATTCAGTATCAACAACCATTACGGATTCCAGAGCGGAGGCGGTTTGAAGGCAAAAGACAATTACATGATCGGAACTTCAATTGCCAACAGACTTTGGTTCCATCATAATAAAGTCGCTTTATCCTTAAGAGCAGATGCCGTTTCAAATCCCGGGGCTTATTTGGCCTTCTCCCCTTCTCCGGTTCCTAACAATGATTTTAATGATGCTATCGCAAAAGGAGAAAAACTAAAAATGTTTCAGGGAACAGCAACTGTTGACATTATGCCCAATCAGTTCGTAACCTTCAGGTTAGAATACGGATTTAGAAAAAGTAACATCCCTTATTTCGCAGGTTCTGGCGGAACAACAAGCCCGGATGGATGGATCGACACTCCGATAGATTCTTGGAGACCCGATTTAAGAAAGTCTGACAGCAGATTAACATTAGCAGTAATGTTCAGACTGTAACTGACAAAATAATTTTTAATACTTACTATAGGCTCGAAATAATTAACTTTAATTGTTTCGAGCTCTTAAAACAATAACCATTGCTAAAAAGAAATTTGAAAATGAAAAAGTATATTGTCATTGGGCTTATGTTGGGTGTATTCTTTCCGAAGGCACAGTCTGCGGATTCGATGAAAATTGGCAATAAGATCACCTTTTCTGCTTATGCAGAGCTTTTTTACAGCTATGATTTTAATGAACCGGCCAGCCATAACCGTCAGGATTTTCTATATTCATACAACCGTCATAATGAGTTGAATCTTAATTTAGGACTTGCAAAAGCTTCTTATCAAAGCGACAATCTTCGGGCCAATTTAGCTTTAATGGCCGGAACTTACGCTCAACATAACATGGTTGCGGAACAAGAGGCATTACGATATGTAAATGAAGCCAATATTGGAATTAAAATTTCAAAAAACAAAAACTTATGGATCGATGCGGGAATCATGCCTTCTCACATCGGTTGGGAAAGTGCAATCGGAAAAGATAACATAAATCTCACAAGAAGTTTGGCTGCAGAAAATTCGCCTTACTTTGAAACAGGAGCCAAAGTTTCTTATACCTCAGACAGTGGAAAATGGTTTGTAAGCGGATTGGTTCTAAACGGATGGCAACGTATCGCAAAAGCTGAAGGCAATCAAAGTATTTCTTTTGGGCATCAAATTACATACAAACCGAATGATAAAATTACGTTGAACAGCAGTTCATTCATCGGAAATGACAAATCAAAAGAAGAGAAAAAAATGCGTTATTTCCATGATTTGTATGGAAGTTTTCAGGTAACAAAACAGTTTTCTACCATTCTTGGTTTTGATATCGGAGCCGAACAAAAATTAAAAGGAAGCGAACAGTACAACATTTGGTATACTCCGAATATGTTGATGAAATATCAATTAAACGATAAATGGGCTCTGGCAGGAAGACTAGAATATTACAACGATAAAAACGGAGTGATCATCAACACGAAAACGCCCAACGGTTTTCAGACTTTCGGATATTCGTTAAATGTAGATTACGCGATCTTAAAGAATGTTGTGTTCCGTACAGAAGCAAGAGGTTTTACGTCAAAAGATGCGATCTTTGTAAAGAACGATGAACTTAAACAAGGAAATTTTTTTATTACAACAAGTTTAGCCGCTTGGTTTTAAAAAGCGGGAAGTTTGAGGTTGGATGCTGGAAGTTATCGTTATGTGATATTTACTCCCAACATCCAGCTTCCGCCTTCCAACACTACCTATGTTTCAAAAAATAAAATTAAAAAGAATAAAATCAATGTCATCATCAGCAAAGCAATTTTTAGAGCTCATTCAAAAATCCAAAAAAGGGAAATTTAAGATCTATATTGGGATGAGTGCAGGTGTTGGAAAAACGTTCCGAATGCTTCAGGAAGCCCATGCTTTGTTGCGAAATGGTATTGATGTAAAGATTGGCTACGTAGAAACCCACGGAAGAGAAGAAACCGTAGCTTTAGTAGATGGAATTCCTGAAATACCTCGAAGATCTGCATTTTATAAAGGGAAAAACCTTGAGGAAATGGATCTTCAGACGATTATCAATGAACATCCGGAAGTTGTTTTGGTGGATGAATTGGCACATACGAATGTGGAAGGTTCAAAAAACAAAAAAAGATGGCAGGATGTGTTGGAAATCCTTGACAACGGTATCAATGTCATCAGTGCAATGAATATTCAACATATTGAAAGCTTAAATGAAGAAGTAAAAAAAATCACAGGAATTGAAGTTTCAGAACGCGTTCCCGATAAAATTTTGGCGTTGGCAGATGAGGTGGTGAATATCGATTTAACCGCTGACGAACTTTTAACCAGACTGAAAGAAGGTAAGATTTATAAAAAGGAAAAAATTCAGACCGCTTTAAATAATTTCTTCCAAAGCGGACATATTTTACAGCTTCGAGAATTGGCTTTAAAAGAAGTTGCCACTCACGTTGAAAAAAAAGTGGAAACAGAGGTTAAAACAGAAAATTTTAAACCTATAAAATTTCTCGCATGTATCAGCAGTAACGAAAAAATTGCTAAAAATATAATCCGAAAAACCTCAAGATTGGCGAGTTATTACAATAGTCCGTGGACAGTTTTATATGTGCAGAAACCATCTGAAAATCCTGAAAAAATAGCCTTGGATAAGCAAAGATATTTGATTAATAATTTTAATTTAGCACAGGAATTAGGCGCAAAAGTGATCCGAATAAAAGAAAACAGTGTGCATAAAGGAATTTTAGATTATGTAGTTGAGCATAATATCACCACGGTCTGCATCGGAAAACCCCATGCAAAGCTTTGGCAGAGACTTTCCGGCTACAGCTGGATCTACACCCTGATGAACCGATTGAATGAGCGACAGATCGATATTATTATTTTATCTTAAACACAATGAAAATTAAAACCAAACTTACCCTCGGCGTAGGTCTTTTATTCTTACTGATCGTTTTACTTTCGGTGATCGGTTCTGTGTATATCAATAAATTAAAATCTGATACCGAAAAAATTCTTACCGCCAATTACAACAGTTTAGAATTCTCCAAAAACATGTTATTGGCGCTGGATAAAATAAGTACAGACAGTGCGATTGCCATCAAAGATTTCAAAAAAAACAATGCTTTACAGGAAAAAAATCTCACTGAATTTGGTGAAAAAGAAGCCACTCAAAATCTTAATCTGCATTTCGACAGCTATTTAAAACAGCCCACCAACGAAAAAGAAAAACTTATCCGAGAAGATCTGGCTAAAATCATGTCGCTGAATATGAAAGGCATTGAACGTAAAAGTGATATCGCCATTATTACCGCAGAAAATGCCACTTTTTGGATCGTAAGTATTGGAACAGTTTGTTTTCTGATCGCTTTTACTTTGTTGTTTAATTTACCTCAAACCATTGCAGAACCTATTAATCAACTGACTTTCAGTATTAAGCAAATTGCGAATAAAAATTATAATGAAAGGGTTCATTTTAAAGGAAGTGAAGAGTTTAATGACCTTGCCAATTCTTTCAACATCATGGCGGAAAAGCTGCAGGAATATGAAAGCAGCACCCTTTCTACCCAATTGATGGATAAAAAAAGGATTGAAACGTTGGTTAATAATATGCACGATGCTGTCATCGGTTTGGATGAAAATCATTTTATCTACATGATCAACGATGAAGCTTTAAAAATTACCAACCTTAGAAAAGAAGAAATCATCGGAAAAACTGCTCATGAAGTGGCAATTAACAATGATTTGGTAAGAGAACTTTTAAAAAACATCGATCATCCTGTAAAAGAACCGATAAAAATTGTCACCGATAATAAAGAGAATTATTTTGAACAGGAAATTGTTCCCATCAACATTGTAAAAACCGGAGAAAAAGAGAAAAAATACATCGGAAAAGTAATTTTACTCCGAAATATTACGCCTTTTAAAGAATTGGATTTTGCTAAAACTAATTTTATTGCAACGATTTCTCATGAATTAAAAACACCAATTTCTGCCATAAAAATGGGCGTTCAGTTATTAGGAAATCAAAAATTCGGAGAACTGAATGACCAACAAAAAGAATTATTGAAAAGCATTAACGAAGACGGACAGCGTTTATTAGATATTACTGGAGAACTCCTGAATCTATCACAAGTTGAAACAGGAAATATCAGATTACATATTGAAAGTTGTTCGCCGAGAAACATAGTTCAAACCGCCATTAAAAATGTTGAAAAACTAGCTGAACAAAAAAACATAGCCATTAATTTTCAATATAATTTAGAGAAAAACAATTTTGTTTCTGCCGATTTTGACAAAACAGTTTGGGTGATGAATAATTTCCTTAGCAATGCAATCAAACATTCTTTTCAGGACGAAAACATTCAGATTTTGGTTGAAAAATCAGATTCATATGTAACATTCAGCATCACAGATACAGGAAGCGGAATTGATGAAAAATACCATCGTCAGATTTTTGACCGTTATTTTCAGGTTCCCGGAGAGCATCAAAACGGAACAGGTTTAGGCTTGGCGATTTCCAAAAATTTCATTGAAAAACAAAATGGAGAAATTGGTGTGAATAGCTCGCTGAATCAGGGAAGTACTTTTTATTTTAAGTTGCCTTTGGTGTAGAATAAATATTTAAAATAAAATTTTCTAAATTTGAATTAAATTCACAGCAGATGAAAACTTCAGATTTAAAAATCGATTTAATAAACAGGATCACCCAATTAAAGGAAATCCGACTTATCGAAGAGATTCAAAAACTTTTAGATTTTGAATTGGATCAGAATGATTATATCCTTAACGACTCTCAAAAAGACAGAATTGCCGAAGCGAGAGAAGAATATAAAAGTTCCGCATACCTTACGGAAGATAAAGCCAATCAAGATATTGAAGAATGGCTAAAAGAAAAGTAATCTGGACACTCAAAGCCAATATCGAAAGAAAAGAAATTCTTGAATATTGGATTCTTAGAAACAAATCTAAAACCTTCAGTATAAAACTTAACAAGCTAATTGTTGAGACCATTAAACTATTAGCAGAACATCCTACAATTGGCAGAAAAACTGACATTAAAGATGTTAGGGTTAAGATTATTAGAGACTATTTGATTTTCTATGAATTTTCAAAATCTGAATTAATTATACTTTCAATCTGGGATGGAAGAAGGGAGAAAAATATTTTATAAAAAAGCAATTATACAAAATACTGTTAGCGAATATTATAAGTATCTTCGATTCATTAAAACTAATCAATACTTATGAAAAGAATTCTTCTCTTCACATTATTTAGCCTGTCCCTTTTTACAGGAAAAATATATTCACAGGAAACTCCGACTTCTTATGTTGGAAAAGCCATTCAGCTCATGGAGCAAAATTCTGTTAATAAAAAGAGTATCGATTGGCCGGCAATAAAAGAAACCTATCTAAAACAAGCTAGCGAAGCGAAAACCATTAGAGAAACCTACCCTATCATTAGAACGATTCTTGGAAAATTGGGCGATCAACATTCAAAACTTTATGAGCCTGAAGTTATTGAAGCGTATTTAAAAAGATTTAAAGAAGTTGGCGTGGAATTTCCTTATCCAAAAGACAGTCTGATCGATCGTAACATGGCTTATATCACGGTATCCGCCATCGGAAATATGAATCAGGATGACTGGAACGAATATGTACAGACTTTTTTCGATAAGGTGAAAAAATTAGATCAAGCCAACCCAAAACTTTGGATCATTGATCTTAGAGACAATGAAGGCGGAATGTTTTCTCCTATGTTAAAATCGATTCGTCCTTTTCTAGATACCGATAACGCATCAGGATCTATGGATAATTCTGGAGCGATAAGCTTTTTCATGAGTAAAAATGATGGTATTTATTTCGGAAAACAAAAAATAGGTGCAATTCCTATTTCGGATATTAAGATCACGAATAAAAACAAGCCAATTTATATTTTAACCAATAAAAAAACGTCAAGTTCAGGAGAATTTGTTGTGGCTAGCTTTAAAGGACAAAAAAATGTAAAAATTGTAGGCTGTAATACGCAAGGATTAACCTCAGATAATTCGGAATTTAAATTGCCAGACAATGCCTTTTTAGTGATTACGACAGGGACTTTAATTGACCGAACAAAATATCCTTATAAAGAAATTGGAAAAGGAATTTCTCCCGATATTGAAGTTAAAAGTGATCAATTAAACGATTATATCAGCAAAATAAAAGACTCAAAATTTTAATTCTAAACATCGAATTTCACATGACTTATTTCAAAACCATATCAACAGTTTTATTCATCTTAGTATTCCATTTTCAAGGATTTGGACAGGCTTTTTCACTGGAACAGCTAGAAAAATTCAACAAAATGGATATGGCATCATTTAAGGTTGAAATTAAAAAGATGAAATATTCTTATTATGATAAAGCTGAAAGCTCAGAATTCAATTTATACGAATACGATAGTCCGGATTTTCAATATAAGATCGGGAAATTTGAATATACAAATGAAAAATCGGCAGATCGAGTTGAGTTTCAGTTTAAAAATAAAAATGAGTATGATCAATACTTAAAAACAATAACCGATTTAGGCTACAAAAAAACCGAAACCGGAAAAATTCCTGGCGGAGAAACCTTTGTCGATTATTTTAAAAATAAACTTCACATTAGGTTTATTTTCCCACCAGCAGGACAAGAGAATGAACCTTATACTATTTTAGTTTTTAAGTAAATTTGCTTTAATGAGCAGTTTAATCACCAAACAAATGAGCATTCAGGATATTTATCAGAAAACTATAAAATTTGCAGCGCAAAAACATACAGATCAAAACCAAACCATTCCGGGAACTGATCTTCCTTACATTGTTCATTTGAGTAATGTTGCTATGGAAATCTTACTAGCTTCCGAACGATCAGAAAATTTTGATGGTAAATTAGCTGTTCAGGTTGCTTTACTTCATGATGTTCTGGAAGATACTCCAACCACGTACGAAGAACTTGAAAATAAATTTGGTCAACCCGTTGCCAAAGGAGTTTTAGCATTAACCAAAAATGCAGATCTGGAAAAAGATCAAAGGATGATGGATAGTTTAAACCGCATCAAAAAGCTTCCCAAAGAAGTTTGGGCTGTAAAATTGGCGGATAGAATTACAAATCTTCAACCACCACCCGCTCATTGGTCTGAAGAAAAGATCAAAAAATATAAACTGGAAGCGGAAATCATTCTCAAAGAACTTCATGGTGGAAATGAATATTTGGAGAAAAGGCTGGAACAGAAGATTAAAGAATATAATTAATAGAAAGTAAGTTATCAAAAATTTAAAAATAGACGCCATTTTTTTTGCCACACCCAATGACTTCAGAGAATGGCTTGAGAAAAACCATAAAACTGAAAAAGAACTTTTGGTAGGATTTTATAAAGTCGGAACCAAAAAACCGTCCATGATCTGGTCAGAAGCCGTGGATCAGGCATTATGTTTTGGGTGGATCGACAGTGTGAGAAGATCTATTGATGAAGAAAGCTACAGCAATCGTTTTACCCCAAGAAAACCTACAAGTATCTGGAGCGTTATCAACATTAAAAAAGTGGAAGAACTGACCAAAGCCGGATTAATGAAACCCGAAGGTTTAAAAGCATTTGAGCTAAGAAAAGAAGAAAGATCTGCCATTTATTCTCACGAAAAAGAATTAGCTGTTCTCGATCCTACTTATGAAAAACAATTCAAAGCCAATAAAATAGCTTGGGAATTTTTCAATAATCAGGCGCCTTCATATAAAAAAGTTATGCTTCATTGGATCATGAGCGCCAAACAAGAAAAAACGAGAATTTCAAGGCTGGAGAAAACGATTCAGGAGAGCGAACTAGGTAAAAGAATACAATAAAAATTTCCCCAAAATACAAAATCAATACATGTAAGAATCCCTAATAGCCGTATTTTCTGTTGAAAGGTTTACAAATATTGTCATAACTTTGAGGTCAATTAAATTAAAAGAAGATAAAACATTTATGGATACGCAAATACTAGATTTTTGGATAGGAAATTTTAGCAGTGAAGAAGATTTTGAAGACTTCGTGAATGAAGATGAAAATTTTTATGTGGAAGAAGAATCTGATGAAACCCATAATTCAAAATTTGCAGAATCTCAGGATACGATCTGGCTGGATTATGATTTTGTAGAATATGGTTTTGATGACACCAACAATAATATTTACGATAAATTTTCAGAATATTCTTTTGCAGATCAATGGCTTCCTACTTTAGTGAGTCGGATCAATGAGCTCCAAATTAAAGCTGACATCAATTCTTTGATTTTTCTAAATAGCGGACAAATTGCAAAACCCGTTTCTGTGGAAGATGAAATGTTTAGCTTGGCTTATCTTGGGAAGATTGAGTTTAGTGTTTAAGAAAAATTTAGTAAAGAAAGTTATCATCTTATCATTAAATTAGAAAAGATAAATATTCTTTGAAAAATTTAATTAATCTTGGATAATCATTAAAAATGAACGACGACTTAAAAAATCAAATTAAACTGCATTCAGCAGGAGCTACAGTTAGACATTGGTCAGTATTTGAACATTTGAAAAGTCATAGAAATGATTTTGAGCTTGATCAAGAGTTTATCAATAAATGGGTACTTCCCTTTTACATGAAGATAAGAAGTATCAACGACACATCATGGATTGAAAACATAAAACAACTTAAAGATGAAATAACCGAAGAGGTAACATTAGCGCTTCTTGGGGATTTTAACTGGAGAACAAGATTGGTGGGTGCATATTTGTCTGCAATTAAAAATTATGAAAACCAGATAGACATCATTGGAGTTCACTTGTTGAAAAGTGAAGTATGCTATGTCGGGGATCTTTACTCTCTTGTTTTCACTTTTTATAATCAACCAAAAACAAGAGAATACCTTAATCAATACCTCAACCATTATCTGCAAAAGCCTGAACTTTATTTTGATCAGGATAGTGTTTTAGAAAGTATTATTTATCTTGATAAAGTTAATGATACCAATGATTTTTCAAAACATTTAGAAAGTTGGAAAAAAATGAATGAAAGCAGAAATGAACTTTCTAAAATAAGAAATCTTCAAGTTGCAAAAATATTAGAAGAACAAGAGGGAAAAGATAAATCTGATGAATATATTAAAGCGATAAACGGTTTTATTCCGAATCATGATTTAAATATTCAGCATATTTCAAAACAAATCGAGATACTAAAAGAGCTCAGAGAATATTGTAAATAAAAAGATAAACACAACATTTGAAAAAAAAGATTTCCTTCATAAAATCCAAAATCATCTCATTTTTAAAGAAGAATGGAATTTCATTTTTCATAGTATTTATTGCAACATTTTTGCAGACCTATTGGGCGATGGGAAGACTTTCGGATAACACTTCTAGTGGCTGTTTAGATTGTAGTTTTTTTGAAGATGCATTTTTTATTTCGTTGCTGATAGGCTTTTTTCTTTCTATCCTGTTTTCAATATTCTCGTTACTCAAAAATTTATATCTGAAAATAGTAATAGAATTCATTCTTCTTGTCGCTTTATGGCTATTCTGGAACTATACAATTTTCGTAGAAAGAGAATCTTCTTGGAGTACTTATTTGTTCAAGGAAGAAATATATATCACCATTTTGCAGTCGATTTTGCCGGTTATTATTTTGGGTTGCATTTCTATTATCTTATTACATTTTAAGGAGATAAAAACTAAATTAGCAATTTTTAAATCATTAAAATAAGCCTGAATTCTTATCTTTGCACCGCAAAACATTGATAAAAAAATATGATCCCATTTCACGATCTTTTCTTTTTTGCCTTAGCTGCCCTTGTCTTAGTTATTAGTCCGGGACCGAATATGATTTATTTAATTTCCAGATCTTTAACACAAGGAAAAAAGGCGGGTTTGACGTCACTTGCAGGTGTAGTTTGCGGATTTTTATTCCATATTGTGATGGTTTCTTTTGGACTGACGGCCGTGTTATTTGCAGTGCCTTATGCGTACATTGTTTTAAAGACACTTGGGACAATATATCTTTTATATCTGGCTTATCAGGCAATTAAACCCAACAGTAAAAATATTTTTGAGGGTGACCAAAACATTTCGATTGACAGACCAAGAAAATTATTTGCAGTCGGTTTCTTCACCAATGTTCTCAATCCCAAAGTTGCCGTTTTCTATTTATCCTTTTTTCCACAATTTATAAAACCTGAATATGGCTCAATTTTCACTCAAAGTTTGGAGCTTGGAATCACTCAGGTTTTCATAAGCTTTACTGTCAACTTTATCATCGTACTAACTGCGGCAAAAATAGCCCTGTTTTTCGCTAAGAATCCTGTCTGGATCAAAATACAGAAATGGTTTATGGCGAGTGTGTTGGTTTTTCTTGCGGTGAAAATGGCGATTTCGAAAGCGAAATAAAAAAAGTATAAATTATTTAAAGCTTTAAAAATAATAATTCTATTGAAGATAAAAATTAAGCACCTGTTTTACAGGTGCTTTTATATGTACATTTAATCCTACCAAAGAGAAGTTTTTATAATTAAAAAAATCAATTTTGAGAACTTAAATTTTTACCATAAATCCGGGAAGTGAGTATAATTTGCTCCTGTATTGGTTGTCTGAATTATCGCTGAAGGATTAAATTTATATTGATTAAAAATTGCCATTGACGGAATCCATCTTAAAGTATTTCCTTCTCTAAAAAAAATTTCGCCAGTATTCGGATTTTGCAACAAACCATTATCTGCATAAATTGGCGCACCTACAGACGTTTGGGTAACATCAACCATAGTCTGAGTAGATGGAAATTCATATCTAAATGTATGATCAGCAAATAATCCATCCCAAGTCATTGGTGAATCAATATGTCTCCAATATCCCTGAAACTTAATATAATACATAGTATAGTTAACCGAACTTCCAGGTGGACTATAATACGTTTTTACTAAATCTCCATTATTTGAGGCATAAAATGGGGTTTTTTGTGTTAAACCATTGTTTGAAGAAAACTTATTTTCTTGAACTTGTGGATTTTCCATTAAATCATCATCATGTGAACAAGAAACAGCCATGATTAAAGGAATAATTAAAAGGATTTTTTTCATTTATTTTATAATTACAGCTGCAAATATAAACTAAAAAAACAAATCTCAAAAAAGTGATATATATTATTTTAACAATTTAAATCATTAATCAAAATAAAAAACATCGTAAGAACAAAAAACTTCCGCTATTAGCGAAAGTTTCTATTATTTGGAAAAATTATTATAGATGAATAATTTAATTTATTTTTAATGCGCTTCCAGCCAGTTCTTGCCTACCCCAATCTCCACCAACAACGGAACCTGCGTTTCAATGGCATTTTCCATTTCAATTTTAATAATATTTGTAGCGACTTCAACCTCATCAATTGGAGCTTCAAACACCAATTCGTCATGAACCTGAAGTAACATTTTTGTCTGAAGTTTTTCTTTTTCCAGTTCTTTTTGGATTTTAATCATCGCCATTTTCACAACGTCTGCAGCACTTCCCTGAACAGGAGCATTGACGGCATTTCTTTCGGCGTGACCTCTCACCACAAAGTTTCCTGAGTTAATATCTTTTAAATGACGCTTTCTTCCTAAAATAGTTTCAACATAACCAATCTCACGGGCTTTATTGACCTGTTCAGCCATGTATTGCTTCAACTTTGGATAGGTTTCAAAATAGGCTTCGATCATTTGTTTAGCTTCCGTTCTCGACAAACCGGTTTGCTCTGCCAATGCAAAAGCACCCTGACCATAAATGATTCCAAAGTTTACTGTTTTGGCCTGACTTCTCTGAGTTTTGGAAACTTCTTCCAATGGAATGTTAAACAGTTTCGCAGCCGTCGAAGCGTGAATATCTTCACCATCCTGGAAGGCTTTTATCATATTATCTTCACCTGAAATCTCGGCAATCAAACGAAGTTCGATTTGTGAATAATCGGCAGAAATAATCTTCTTTCCTTCTGCTGAAACAAACGCTCCACGAATTTGCTGACCTCTTAATGTTCGGATCGGGATGTTCTGTAAATTAGGGTTTACACTCGCCAAACGACCTGTCGCAGCTGTGGTTTGTGAGAAATTGGTATGAACACGATCATCTTTGTCGATCTGTGATGGCAACGCATCAACATACGTCGATTTTAATTTCTGATAGGTTCTGTATTCAAGAATATGCTGAATAATTTCGTGCTTTGAAGCTAACTTCTGCAATACATCTTCCGAAGTCGCGTATTGACCAGTTTTGGTCTTCTTAGCTTTCGGATCAAGCTGCATTTTTTCAAATAAAACTTCACCCAATTGTTTTGGCGAATTCATATTGAACTCTTCTCCCGAAATCTCAAATATTTTAGCTTCTAATTGTCTTAAATCATTTTCAAGATCGATGCTTTCCTGAGCCAACCATTTTTCGTCCAGAGAAATTCCGGATAATTCCATTTTAGCTAAAACTTCCATCAACGGCATTTCGATATTGAAGAAAAGATCTTCTAAATTTTCTTTCTTTAATTGAGGCGCAAACAATTCATACAATTGGAAAGTTACATCTGCATCTTCCGCTGCATAATCAGTCTGTGTTCTCAGATCTGCATCTCTGAAAGTTCCCTGATTTTTTCCTTTTTTACCGATAATGGTTTCAATGGAAACAGGTTTGTAATTTAAATAGACTTCTGAAAGATAATCCATTCCATGTCTTCCGTCCGGATTTAGAAGATAATGGGCGATCATGGTGTCGAACATTGCTCCTTGAACGGTAATATCGTATTGCTTTAAAATTTTATAATCGAATTTCAGATTGTGAGCGATTTTAAGCAAGTCTAGTTTTTCAAAAAATGGTTTGAAAATTTCCAATGTTGCCAAGACTTCCTCCCTGTTTTCAGACAAAGGAATATAGTACGCCAGGCCTTTTTTGTAAGAAAAACTCATTCCTACCAATTCGGCTTCCAGTTCATTCAAAGAAGTTGTTTCTGTATCAAAACAAACCGCTTTTTGGTTCAATAAGTTTTGAACTAAAATTTTCTGAGCCTTAGGATTATCCACAAACTGATATAAATGTTCATTCTGCTCAATACTAGATTTTGTGGAAGTTGCCTGATCCAGTTCTTCAAAATTGGCAAAAAGATCAAGCTGACCAATCTGCTTCGCTACTTTTTGTTGAGGCGTTTCTGTGGATTGAGAAACTTCTTCACCGTTTGCAGGTGCATCTTTAGCCACAACTTCTGTTTGAGAAGGGGCAAAAGCACGGTAAAGATTTTCATACAATCTTGTGAATTCTATTTCGTCAAAGACTTTTTTTGCTTTTTCAAAATCCGGAGTCTCAAGATCATATTGCTCCTGGTGGAATTCTACAGGCACATCACAAATAATGGTTGCTAATTTTTTAGATAAAATTCCGCGCTCGGCAGAAGCTTCTACCTTTTCTTTAAGCTTACCTTTTAATTTATCTGTATTGGCCAAAAGATTTTCTATGCTTCCGAATTCTTTCAGAAATTTCATGGCAGTTTTTTCTCCAACACCGTCTAATCCCGGAATGTTATCTACTGCATCACCCATCATTGCTAAGAAATCGATCACCTGTTTTGGATCTTCAATTTCATATTTAGCTTTGACTTCTTCAACACCTAAAATTTCAATTTCACTTCCTTTTAAACTGGGCTTGTAAATTTTAACTTTATCGGTCACTAATTGTGCAAAATCTTTATCAGGCGTCACCATAAATGTCGTGTACCCTTCTTTTTCTGCTTTGCATGAAATCGTTCCTATTACGTCATCCGCTTCATAACCTTCAACTCCCAAATAAGGAATATGCATCGCCTCTAAAATCCTGTGGATGTATGGAATAGCAATCTTAATGGCTTCCGGAGTTTCGCTTCTGTTGGCTTTGTATTCTGCAAAGTCATCGGTTCTTACACTTGCCTGTCCGACATCAAAAACCACAGCCAAATGAGAAGGTCTTTCTCTTCTGATCAATTCGATCAATGAATTGGTAAATCCAAAAATTGCAGAGGTGTCTATTCCTGTGCTCGTTATTCTCGGACTTCTGATCAATGCGTAATATCCTCTAAAAATCATCGCATAAGCATCGATGAGAAATAACCTTTTATCTTGTGTTGCCTCCATATTTTCTATAATGAACAAATATAAGAAAAAGTGTTTTCTTTTGTTCTCATTTTATGCTCAAAAAAGACCGCCAAAGTATGACGGTCTTTTGTATATTTTATTGATGTATAGATTTTATTTTTTTTGAATATTAGCTTTAAATAATATTCTTTAACGCAAATTCCGCGAAGATTTTTCAATGAGATCAAATTGTGGATAACTTTTTTATTCTTTAACAGGAGTCAGTTCAAGACGGTCTTTATCAATTTTAAAATTATATGTTCCGTTTAATGTTTTTGGCTCATCGCAACCGCTGGACATATCTGCTGATCCTTCACTAATGTTTACTTGATTTGTATCGTACATGCTGTACGTTCCGATCATGTGAAAACAAGAATTCCCGTTGTGAATTTTTCTATCCTCAAATTGAAGAAAATAAAACTTAGGTTGCTCATCAGGAAATTTAATCCATTTTGCTTTTTTTAAAATAGCGCTTCCGTCAGCGTTCATTTTTTCAACTTCCCAGGTTGTTTTGGCAAGCGGATTGGTTTGAGCTTTTACAGTCGTGATCAATGAAAATACAATGATGATGAAAGTGAAAATAAGTTTTTTCATATTGAGATATTTAGAGATTAATTTTTTCAATTCTTTAAGATTCTGCCCGTACACTTATGCTTGATGTATCATCTTTTACAGCGTTTTCAGCTAGTTTTCTTCTGGCGTTTTCTGAAAAATACCCGCTTATTAACGGTACAAAGAATAAGGCAACGGAGGCACCTTTTGTCAATAAGGAATTCTCATTGCTTGGAGACCATCTGTTCTTTTTGATCTGATCATCGAGATGCGATATTGCATTATCTCTCATCTGAGGTCTCAGCCTTATGGGTTTAGAATTCGGGCTTCTTTTTATTTCGTTAAAAACATCCGGTCTTTTTTGCTGAATGCTTTTTATTAAAGCTCTTGCTCTTGGGCTATTTCTGAGCTGTACTTTATTCATTTTAGACAGTTGATCAAACTGTGCTTTTAAGGCTTTATCTTCAATGATTATTTTTCCTGTTTTATACAACTGTACCACGTTGGCTAAGTCTTTAACACTTGGCGGAGCTCCTGATAAAACAGTATTTTTGGTGGTTTCCCCTGTTTCTTTTGCTACAGTATTCGGATCAGTGAAGTCTTTTTCATCAGCTTTATTCATTCTCTGATAGATATCGTTGTTTGCATACGCTTCATTCCCTCTCATGACTTTGCTTTGATACAATGTCATTGCGTAGGTAGCTCCCATCCCACCGACTGTAAACAGAAATCCCGATTTTGTAAATACACCTTTCATGGCCTTTAAAAATCCGCCACCTTTTCCCATAAAAAAACCTGTAGCAATGGCTGCAACTGTTGTCACAGCTGTTTCTTTCATGTTTTCAAAAGCAATAGCTTTAGCTGTCTGAACTGCTACATCATAACTTATAATGGGCTGTAATATCCCGCCACTGTCACAAGTAAGCATGGAAGCCTCTGTTATTGCTATCTGTTTATCAAAAGTTACATTAGATTTTTCGTTGATCCATTTTCCGGATTTCAGAGGACCTGTACAATCGTGCGTGATAATGGCGATCGCTGCCGATGCTATAAGAACCGCTGCACAAACTCCTGCCACAACCCAGCCAATAGGATTGGATGCCAATATTAACCCAACAACTAAACCTCCTATCGCCATCCACATATTCATAGGTTTTTTGCAGATAAATTTTTCTTTTGTATTTCGGTCACCAATTGTGAGAAAAATAAGGTCTTTGTCTCCTTTATATAAAACAGAGAACTGCTGCCTCTCATATTTTGTAGCAATGAGTTTCTGAGGCCCTGTATTTTGCTGGAAAGTACATACGACCCATGTATTTTGGGGAATATAAGCTTTACTCATAATGTATTCAATAAAGGGTTTTTAAATATTTTAATTAAAACCATACTGGATATAATAATGTAGTTTGTAAACAACCGCACAGATCAACAATCCTACAAAAGGTAATATCAAATGGCCATATTGTAAATAATTATCATAAGAGATCTTTTTCTCCGGAATATTATTGTTCCTGAAAAATTCTTTGATATTTTCCTGTTGTTCCTTCTCTACATATACAGCTTCATTTTTTTCTTTTGTCTTAACCCTAAGCATTATTAATTCATTTAAGGGTAAAGAAATATAATAGTTTTCTACTGCAGATAAAGCAACGGGAATATTATCAATCTGAATTTTTCCCTCACTGAAATTGATCTGCACAGCTTTTTTCTTTAACTGATCAATAATAAAAGCATATGTAGCACCACCTACAGACAGATATAAAATAAAACGGAATTTCTCAAAATAAGAGCAAATAAAAATTACAATTGCAAAAACGGGAAGCCATAAATAAGCCGTTCTCAAAATCGTCTGATGATAATATCCCTTAGCTGTAAATGGAAGTTTTTTGCTCATATTATAATTCTATTCTTCTTAATTCAAATTTAGTGATTGTCTCATAATTATTTTTCACCTGTTCTTTAATGGAAGCAGTAGCATTGATCATAAATCCTGTTTCGTTTTGTATTGTATACGTGATTCTGTATATAAAATTAAATTCAGTAAAAGAATACTTAATAATTGGCTGATACATTTCCTGATAAAGCTTAATGATCTCGTTTTCGTTTACAGAATTTTTATCAAGAGTTCCTGCAAGACGGTATGTAGTTGCATTCCCTTCATTGGAGACAATTGTTTTAGAAACATCTGTATTAAGTTTTATATTTGGAAACAACTGAGATTGCTGCGAAATTCTAAAATCATCATTATTTTTCAGATTTGCTTTAAGTAAAATATGATAAAAAAGATTTTTACCTAAAACAGCTCCCAATTCTTTTTCATTAGAAAATTCTTTATTTCCGTTAGCGATAAAATCCTCGATCGTTTCCGGGGCTCTGGCTTTCATTTCATTATAAAAAGGAATTTCTTTAGATTTATTATTAATAAAATTCGACCATTTATCTGATAATTCGGAAAGATTAATGATACTGTTTATTTCTGCTTTCTCATTTTGAGTAAAAACCACGTTATTCCTTACCAATTCTATTTCTTTTATCAGATTAAAAGCCGGTTCCATTTCCTCTGGCTGAATAGAATTCACATAATCTTCCAGCGTTACAGCAAATATATTATCAGAATTTTCTTTTTTTACACTTAAAAGATATTGTGTTTTTGTTTGTGACGAAAAGCTTGGTTTACCGTCGATTACAATTACATTATTCTGTTCACACCTGTATCTTGCTTTTTTTTGAAAACTTATATTTGAAATTTCAATGTTTTGAGAAATTCCGGCTTCCAAAAACAAATATTTTAGATGAATAGGAAGTGAGCTCCCGATAATGGTATTTGTCAGTCCGCAATTATCATTATGGAAATTCACAAGATCTTTAATCGATATTCCTTCTCTTTCTGCAATTAATTCTAAAGTATCTCCTTTTTTTATCTCGTATTTAATTACTTCCATGATATTAGTTTATATCGACCTGTCCACCTTTTATTTTTACATTGCTGTCTACGATCATTCCCGGAGCACCTCCTGTTTTTCCAACTTCTGTGGTGGTTGATCCTATCACTTTCGTGGTTTCTCCTTCAACGTTAATATTTTTTGAGTGAACTGTAATACTTGTCCCGGTTATTTCAATATAGCTGTCACCAACTCTCAACGTAACTTTTTGAGCTCCATTAAGATCAATAACTCCATCTTTATCCATTGTGAGAACACTTTGCCCTTTTCCGACATCAGTGCTGTGTTTTGCTCCCGCGTTTACACAGTTATTATTTCCTACTGTTACTGTTTTATCATTATTGGCGTTGGTTGTAGCATTTCCGGCACCGTCGAATTTCATATTAGCACCGCCCTGATCGGTAAGGAAAACTGAGCCTTCGCCATCATTTAGTTCTAATTTATTTCCGCTGCGGCTGCTTAAACTTTTTATGATATTATTTTGTCCGCCTCCCGCTCCAATGGCGCCATGAAACATTCCTCCCATTACAAAAGGACGGTCAGGATGCTGATGAACAAAATTAATAATCACCTGATCATCAATTTCAGGAACTGCCATAAAGCCTCGGTTTTTATTCACTTTATCGCTGCTTCCCGCATCGGGAGTCATTACTCGGATAAATTCTGTGGTTGATGATCCGCTTTGCCAATCAAACTGAACCTGTACACGTCCCTGATTCATAGGATCTGTATTGGAGGTCACTTTTGCAAACTGAGCTTCGGCTTTTGGCAACTGGAATTCCGGACGTGGAATAAATCCGGTATCTGAAGCTATTGCATCGAAAGTTCCTGTGTAATATCCTCTTGCATCAACTTCATGATTTACTTCAACAATCATTAATTTAGTGAAATAAGAAGTCTGATTGGTATCTGTTTTACGCATTTCAATGTCTGCAATGCATCCCGGATACAAAAATGGAACTGTAGTTGCTCCAGAGGTAACAAATACGTTAGAAGCTTTACTTCCTGCGGTTCCTTTTTGGGAAGCATCAATATCCATAAAGGATACTGCTTTTATGGGAGCAACCCTCAACGAAGGAGTTTGAAAGGTTTTTTCCGAGATTTCGTAAGCTCTTTTAGCAATATCTGAGGTATGACTTATTTTTGATCTTCCTGTTGTGAGTTTTTCATTTTTACTGCTGTTATAGCCATAAAAAGTAGGATTAACGTGCTGTGCTTTCATTTTAATTTTAACATCATTCACGCTGCTTCCGTAGGTAAGTTTCACAGGTTTTTCCTGTGGCGGAAGTTTTCCGAAATGCAGAACTTCGCCGTCATAATAGAATTGTTCGCCATATGCTTCCGCAATTCTGGCCAAATAATTATAATGTGTTTCTTCGTACTGAGAGCTGTACGTAACATTTCCATGTTGTGCGTCTACTCTGTAATCGAATTTATTTTGTCCTAATCCTTCTTTAATAACCTGATCGGCAATGCTGTTCAAACTGATTTCCTGTGCACCACCAAAACTTTGAATATGCGGAGCAGCGTCCAAAAGAACCGTCGGACTTGAACCTGTAAGAACAATATTTCCAAGACTTCCTTTTTCCTGACTGAAGCCTACTTCTGTAATAACTCCGACAAAATTCCTTTCCGGGCCATCTTCTATATCTTTATATTTGAAAACTACCGTAATACGTTTTCCTAAAAAATTCTGAGCTTCTTCAAGATTATGATTTTCGGTATTTCCTAAGCTGTCGTGAGCCAACATTAAACTAAATTCGTGATGCTTAACAGCACTTTGAGTCAGTTTAAAATGCTTAAAATGCTTTACCGTTTTTCCTTCAATAATGATTTCAAGTTTCACCACACGATTGATCCCCGAAATTTGACTTTGGGGAATCGCTGATGCATTATGTATTTTGGAAGTCGGCTGTTTAGACCAGACTTTATCTTCTATGATTGATGGATTATTTGGCGAAACGACCTGGTTCATAAACATATTTGAACCTTGCGAAACTGTAGAATAAGTTTGTTGGGCTTTCGCAACTTTTTGGGTTGCTTTTTGTGCTGCGCCATTTACTTTTTGAAGTTTTTCTTCAGTTGCCTTTATTACTTTTGCTTCAGCCTTCTCCTGTATCTGAGAAACAGGGTCTTTTATACTTTTGGGGCCTTGTATCTTTGTTGATTTGTTATCCTGAAACATGATATTTTGTGTTTTAATTAAATGGTGATATTAGACTTGATATGAAGTACTTACAGCACATATCAAACCAAAATATTTTAATTTTAAAATTAAATATCAATTTATTTTAATTATTATAACAAACAAATTTTATAATATTTAATACTTAAAAATTAAATCTGAATAATTTTATTTCAAGTCATTATGACAGAAACAAAAAAACAGAATAGCCACTTTGTGAAGTGCACTATTCTGTACCAATTTTATTTTTACTAAGATGATTGTAACTGTTAGTTAGTGCCTCCTGGCCAGATACCTTCGTAAGCAGAATTACCATAGTTGATTTTTTCTGCGCTTACAATAAAGCTGATCAACATACTGTTTTCGTCTACTGCGTCGAAGTCTACTTCATGCTGAATTACGTATCCGTTTTCCCAGTTCAAAGTAATTAATGTACCTTCTTCGTGAGATTTGTTGAAAGTGATTTCTCCGCTTGTTGGTTTGTACTTCCCGTTTAGTAAGCTTTCCAGAATGTCTGATTTTTCTGTTGCTTCAATCGTAAGTTTGATGATTGCATTTGAAGGGTCTGATGCTACACGTCCTGAAACGTCTGTAGATCTTGATACGCTATAATTTAGCCTTAATAATTTTTGACCTTCGCTACCGTTGAATTTTAAGATTCCTCTTGAATTTGCTGCCATGTTTTGTAAATTTTAATCGTTAATATTTTGTGATTTGTGATTGATTTCTATAGCAAAGATATACTCCTTATTCCTGTCCTGAAAGTTTTCTACCCTCAATCTGAATTTTTGTAGTATTTCTACGATTTGATGTAGTAATTCTACTACTTTTGATTTAAAATTATTGAAAATTTCCTTTATTAAAAGGATTTAGTTGTAATTTGTTAATATTGAATTAATACATATTTTCACACTTAATTGGGAAATATTAAGTTTTATTTAAGATAAAATTAACAATTATTAACATTCTGTTTTTTCTTTTTCGAAAGATTTAAATTTTTTCGGAATCGTTATTTAAATAAAAATGCCCTATTTTAGAAATAAGGCATTTTAATATTCTTTAAAATTTTCAATCAATTTACTCTATGATATTATTGATATTTTTAGTTTTATCAATATCTGAAGGTTTAAAGCTGATCTTTGTCAAAATAAATTTTGAATTGTTCTTTTCGATATCTACAAGGTCATTATTTAATAATAAAAATTTAAACCCAAAACCTGTGGACTTAGAAGAGCTGTCTTCTAACTGAACAATCATTTTATGATCACCCTGATCTGCCACAGATTCTTTAGAAGAGACATTTACTGATGCTTCCAGAGCTTTTTTGCTGTCAAGACTGACCATCGAAATATAATACAATCCACTGTTTCCTCTGAGATGTTTTGAAAGGCCGTAAATTGTACTATTAACCAACTTCACATCCTGAAAATCTTCACCAAGCAATTCGGTGTCCATTGGCGACAATTGATATTTTTTTACAGGAATAATTGTTTTGGAGCCATTACCCGATAAAGGATAGATCTGCACATCAACCTGCCCGAATTTATCCAACAGAAATACTAAATTATCACCATTTTTAAAAACCGAAATCACTTTTAACTGTTTATAAAAATCAGGTCTGTTGGCAAACGGGCTGTATTCCTTTAATTTTTGTTTATTGATCTTGAAATTATCAACTGTTTTATTTTCTTTGCCTTTAATTTTAAACTCCCAAGCAAAATTATCGTTGCCATTGCTGACAAAGCACTCAACAGAAATATTTTTATCTAATTCTTTGGAAAATATCAATTCGGCATCTGTATTCATATTAGATTTTATATTGGTTTGACATGAGACAAAATTTAGTAAGAAAACTAATATTAAAAAAAGTATTTTTTTCATAACATTCTTTTTAGTTAGGAATAACCTGTTTAGTCAGCTCTTTCTGCATATTGGTGATCACAGTCTTATATTTATAGTTATTCTTTTTTACCGGAGTAAGATTATAAGCAACAAACGGTTCTATATATTTTCCGGTCTGAGGTTTATACACTATAGCGTCTATCAGTGGATTGGCTGGATCTACTTTACCATACAAAATCCCACTTAAAGCTTTCCCAGAATAATCTTTTAATAAATCATCATCATTTGGAAAAGTTTTAGCCGAAGTTAAGCCATAAGAAGGGTCAAAATATTTGTTTCCGTATTTGGTAAATACATGATCCCAGAATAAATTCAGCGGAACATTTTTCAGATCCTGTGCCCGTTGTTTTATGTCAACAGGTGCCGCAGGGTCATTTATCGTCCATTCTTTAACTAAAAACAGGGAATTTTTATATCCGCTGCTATCCGTAGTTCCTGTCGGGAATATTACAAAATCATCAAACTTACCTCCAAATAAGGTATCAGATTGTATCTTGCAAATATCCTGCAAAAATGAACTCCATTCTCCACATCTTGCCTCACCATATTTTATTAAATATCTTACGCCCCGATATCGCATACTGCTTGCATGTAATGAACTGGTATTCCGCCAATATCCCATAGCTCCTTTCACACGGGCTCTTTCAACATTTAAAGATTTTATGTGATTGAAAACATTGTTCATGATTTCATCGGCATTTTTAGATCCTTTTCCAAACTTGCAGCCAAGATACAGGAATGTTTCTAATATGCTTTCTTTACTATTTGCTTTATTGATAATCATCTTGTTTCCATCTTCTGCGGTATATTCACCACCTCTGCCCGATGACATAGATAACTGATTGTACCCAGGATTTCCAATTGTAAGATAAAAACAAAACTTGACACTTCGCATTGGTACCCAATTGGTTCCGTCTTCTGAATATTCAAAATTGAGGGTGAAGTTTTCAAAATACTGTACCGTATCTTTATAAGGTTTTGTATCACAGGTAAAGGTTAGCTCATGTTCCTCATCCTTATTTTTTTTAGGATGCTGCTGTTCTTTAAAAATATACTTATTATTAGCATCTTTTATCCTGATTTTACAAGCCAGCGGACCTTTTGTTTTAAAGGTAGCCGTGAGCACAAAATTGTCGGTGCTTGCAAGGGTTATCGGTAGAGGATCAGGTTTGTTTTTATCATCAGCGTTTGTTCTAAGACTGAGCCAATGATAATATTTTCCTTTGTCTTCTAATATCCAGAAGTTTTTAAACTCATCAAAAGCATTAACCTCATCATGACAAATGTCAAAAGTTGTATTGATTTTAATTTTAATAAGGTCTAAACTTCCCAATGACGGAGGTGCAGCACTTTTATTATAGCTCACCCCTTTTGCAATACCTTTTTGTGCAAATTTGTCTGCAGAAGTGTTTACAATACTTTTTCCGGCAAAAACTTTGGCATCACCTCCGGTTGTCTCTATATAATCACCACCTATGTAAGATTCTTTGCCCATTTTACAAAAGATTTAGTAATTTTTAGATTTCTGTCCTGAGTTGTTCTGCACTTCTTTTTCAGCGTGTTGCTCAAAAGTTCCCTGACTTTGCGTGGTAATTTGTCCGTTGGCCACACGTAATCTGTCTTTTTCGGTATGAGATTCTTTATTTCCCTGAATAAATTCCGTCATTTTTCCGGTTACGTTAGTAATAAAATCTGCTCCGGTAGAAACATACTTCATAGAACCTATGCTTTCGCTGTGATTCATCATAATAGTATCCATTTTATTCACTCCGACGTTTGTCGTCATGTTTTCACCGACATTGATATTCATATTTCTGCAATTCAAAGTCATTGTTTCGGGAGCGGTAATTGTGATATTGCTTCCTGTGGTGTCTAAATGAATTTCATTCCCTGATTTATCTGTAATAATAATGCTCTCATCTTCTGTGAAAACCACTCTGTGACCGCTTCTTGTCTGGATTGATTTTACCCTGTTATCAACTCCGCCGCCTAATCCAACTCCGCCATGAAACATTCCCCCCATTACGAAAGGTCTGTCTGGATGGCTGTGAACGAAATTAACCATCACCTGATCTCCAACTTCGGGAATGGCAACATAGCCTCTGTTTTGGCTGATTTGATCTGTTCCTCCCGCATCAGGACTCATCATTCTGATGAAATGTGTTGTATCATTGGTTTGCCAGTCAAATCTAACCTGAACTCTTCCCTGTCCTTCCGGATCTGTATTTGAAATTACGGTTGCAATTTGCGGTTCAGCTTTTGGCATTGTGAATTCTGGTTTCGGTAAAAATCCGGTGTCTGAAGCGATACCTTCAAAGCTTCCGGTGTAATGACCGATCGTATCAATTTCATGGGTTGTTTCGGTTACCATGATCTTGGTGAAATAAGAACTTTCATTAGTATCAACCTTTCTCATTTGAACATCAGCCACGCAACCCGGATGCAAAAACGGAACCGTTGTATTTCCTGATAATAAAAATACATTTACAGCTTCACTTCCTGCTGTACTTTTTTGAGAATATTCTACATCAAGATGCGTTGATGCTTTAATTGGCGCTACCTGAAGTGCAGGGGTCTTGAAAATTTTATCATTGTGCTCGTAAGCGGTTTTTGCTAAATCACTTTTATGCTGAATCGGTGTTGCTCCGGAAGTCAGTTTTTCATTTTTACTGCTGTTGTAGCCGTAAAATTGAGGTTTTGTATGATTTGCTTTTAATTCAACCTTAATATCATTGGCGTTACTTCCGTAAATAAGTTTGATCGGTTTATTCTGAGGCGGAAGTTTCCCGAAATGCAGGACTTCACCATCATAATAAAACTGTTCACCATAGGCTTCTGCCATTCTTGCCAGATAATTGTAGTGCGTTTCGTCGTATTGGCTGCTGTAAATGATCTGAGAATAGTCATTCGTATCAACTCTGATATCAAAACGGCTTTTATCAATTCCCTGTTTGATAACTTCTTCAGCGATAATTCCCATATTGACAGGTTTATCACCCCCAAAACTTTGGATATGACAGGCTCCGTCCAATAAAATGGTCGGACTAAAACCAGAAAGAACAATATTTCCGAGGCTCATTTTCTCCTGACTGAAACCAACTCCTGTAATAACTCCAACAAAATTTCTTTCAGGGCTGTTTTCTATGTCTTTGAATGAAATGACTGCTGTCAGACGTTTTCCGAGAAATTTATTAGCCTCTTCCAAGGTATGGTTTTGATTATTTCCTAACGTGTCGTGCGCCAAAGTGAGCGTAAACTCATGATGCCGCTGTGCGCTTTGTTTCAGTTTGAAGTGTTTGTAATACTTGATTACTTTACCTTCAATGACCAAAGATAATTTCACCAGCCTGTTGATCCCAGCGTGGTGGCTTTCCGATACACCGTCTGCATTCTGTGACGGACGATAGGAAGGGCTTTTCAGTATATTTTGTGATTCTGTTTTCATATTACCTGCGTTTAGATAGGTTAAACATTATCTCCCCGTGTTATTTTGTGGTTTGGTATGTGGTGTTTGGTTCTTTATATCATTTTCCTTCTTTAATAGATCTGGAAAGTATTTTGGTCTTTCTCAGTAAAAAATCAGGCATCAGATCTGTTGGAAGATACAACATACTTTCGCCTTTATTTTCGAGTTCTTCTGTAATTCCCGGGTTCCATGAGAGCAGTTTGTCTACATCTACATCAAGCTCATCCGCGATTACATTTAAATTAAATCCTGCATTGATCTCTGTTTCCGCCAACGTGGAATTATCTTTTCCGCTTCCCCCGTTTGCAAAGAAAACAGTATTCATTCGTGAAGAATTATAATTGCTTAAAACGCTCTGCAGTTCTCCCGTTGCATAGCATGCATTTAAATATTTTTTGACATGATTAATGGTTTCCTGTGGAAGATATTTAGAAAAAATATGATATTGTGAAGAACCTGCAGCCTGCATTGCTTTGGCAACATTTCCCTCTCCGCAGTTGTAGGCAGCCACGACGGTTACCCAGTTATTATATTTTTTATAAAGATTCGCCAGAGAAATTACTGCAACTTTTGTACTTTTATACAGATCATTACGATTCTGCTCCGAAAGCCCGTACTGATTGGCATGAGAGGTCATAAGCTGCCAAGCTCCCACCGCTCCGGCTCCGGAAGTAATATTCCTGTTAAAATGAGACTCGATCAAAGCCAAATTTCTCAAATGTTTCGGTAATCCTTTTTGAGCAAGAGAATGTTCAATAAAATCAACGATCTCTTTGTTTGAATTAATGATATTTTTATATCTCCTCACGCTGTTTTCCGAAGTATCGGATGCAGCGAGGAATTGTCCGTTCACAAGTTGTGAAGAACTCATCAATATTATTCCTAAAAAAATATTTTTGAAGTTCATGTTTATATTTTTTGACAAATTTGCCGTTCTATTAAAAACAGCAAATCTGCCTTTTTACTTTATTTATTCTACTTTCCAGGTTAATTGATCATCTTGCCAATCTACATTCAGTGTCTGTCCGGTTTTTACCTCTTCTCTCACGATCATTTTGGAAATTGGTCTTGCCAATTGCGCTCTAATCACTCCTGAGATCTGTCTTGCTCCGTATTTACTGCTGAATCCTCCTAATGCAAGTTGTTTCACAGCTTCATCCGTTATTTTTAAGGTCATTCCTAATCTGTGAAGTGATGCGTGAAGTGATTTTAACTGAATATTAAAAATTCTTTCCGCAATAGATTCTGTGATCGGTGCAAAAGGAATAATTTCTGTGATTCTTGCCAAAAATTCCGGTCTGAATTTACCTGAATTTGACATAATTTGCATTAATGCAGGTGATTGCGGAACTTTCCCTTCTTCAAACTGCTTTACAATTTCTTCGCTTCCGATATTTGACGTAAATAAGATGATCGCATTGCTGAAATCTCCTTCTTTTCCAAGCTTATCATGTACTTTTCCTTCATCCATGATCTGTAAAAAGACATCAAAAACTGAGTGATGCGCTTTTTCAATTTCATCAAATAAAACTACGGTGTAAGGTTGCTGACGAATTTTATTCACCAACATTCCACCTTCCTCGTAGCCAACATATCCCGGAGGCGCTCCATATAAAAGTGCCGCCGAATGTTCTTCTTTAAACTCAGACATATCAAAACGAACCATCGCTTTTTCATCATTGAAAAGCAGTTCCGCCATTGATTTTGCCAGCTCCGTTTTTCCTGTTCCCGTTGGTCCCAAAAGGAAAAATGAACCGATTGGCTGTCCGGGTTTATTTAATCCGCTTCGGTTTTCAACAATCGCATCAGAAAGGATTTTTAAAGCATGATCTTGTCCGACAACCCTATTCAACAAAAGACCTTCCATATTCAGAAGTTTTTCTTTTTCCTGAGCCTGAATTTTTCCGATTGGAATATTTGTTTTGGCGGCCATAACAGCAGCCAATTCCAAACGGTCTACTTTCTCTCTTTTCTTTGATGCGTGCTGTAAAAGTTCAGCGTATGTTTCTTCAATTATTTTCTGAATTTCCTCGACAGGCATTGAATTGTCAATTTGTGGCTGCTCACTTAAAGAACCCCACAAAATCGGACTTATTTTATCTCTCAATAAATTATAATTCCAGATCAATTCGTCTGCTTTGTCTTTATCATCCAGATATTCTTCCTGTAAAATGGTTTCATAAATACCTTTCCAGCTTTCTAATTCCTTTTCTGAAAGTTCGTCAAGCATTTTGATCGCCGCCATTGTTCTGTCTAATAAATCAATTGCTGCGTCTGGTAATTTTTTACCTTTTGCATAACGTTTTGCTAAACGGACACATTCGGGAAGGGCAGTTTTTTCAACTTCAATTCCGTGGTGTTTTTTATAGCCATCCAATAGAACATCAATCATTTTAACACAAGTTTTTTCGTCCGGTTCGTTGATCGTTAAGACTTCAAAACGACGATTAAAAGCCTGCTCCGGCTCGATGATTTTTCTATATTCTTCCTGAGTTGTGGCTCCGATTACTGTGATTTCACCTCTTGCCAGTTCAGGTTTAAGAAGATTAGCAACGTTTCCGATGCTTCCTTTTGGATCTAAAAGCGTGTGAATTTCATCAATGAAAAGAATTGCTTTTTCGATCTTTTTACATTCGGTAATGATCTTTTTAAGACGATCTTCAATTTCGCCTTTATAAGAAGTTCCGGCTAATAAAGCTCCCGTGTCAAGTTCTAAAAGAGTTCCGTTTTTAAGCATTTCAGGAACGTTTCCTTTAATAATTTCAGTGGCGAAACCTTCTACCAAAGCAGTTTTACCAACTCCCGGTTCTCCGATAATAATGACATTGGGTTTAGTTCTTCTACAAAGAATTTCAACCAACATTCTCAGTTCTTTATCTCTTCCGATGATGTTTTCCAGATCTCCTTTTCTCGCCTGCGCCGTTCTGTCGACACAATAGGCTTTAATGGATGGAAAAGAATTATCGGAATAATCTGAGCCATTTGAAAATAAGGAAGAAATCCCATCATCCTCAGCGTTACCAAATGGCGTATCTTTTCTGTATAAATTGAATATTTCGTGTTCTCTAAGCGGTAATGACTTCAACTGCTGCAATGAAAAAACAACCTGCGGTTTCACGATAGCCGTTAAAAGGCAAATCGGAGTAATCTCGTCCAACCCCAATTTCAAACGAATATCATCTGCTTCCTCAATAATATTGTCTACAAATTCATCCTGTTTAGCTTCATCGGGAAGATGCGTAGTTTTAGGATAATCTTCAATGCGGACATCTGCCCATTCGTAAAAATATCCCGGATCTTTATCTATGTTTTTTAAAAATTCATTAAGTCCGATATCTTTGTGCATTAAAGCCTGCAAAATATGCGGACCACCGTAAGTGGCATTATAATTTTCTCTCGCGATTGATTGTGCAATATGAAAAAGTTGTTTTACTGTCTCGTTGGTTACTAGTACTCCCATTTTACTATTTTTCTCAAAAATTAATACTATATCTGATTTCGGTGTGTGTTGTTTTGATTATGTTTTCATTAAATTTTAAACAAATATTAATCCACAATCATTAAAAATTTTATACTTTACTAAGATATTAGTTTTTTTTCAATAATATTAGATATGTCTTTTAAATGTGAGATAGTTAATATTACTGGAAAAAATATATGAGTATTTGCTTTTTTTAACGCAAAGTCGCAAAGATTTTTTTTTGAAATGATTGAGGATGTTTTTTGTTCGCAAAGGCGTTCTACTCAACTAAGTTTAAAAGAATATTTTTCATTAAAATATTAAAAAAACATAAAAAACTTCACATTATGAAATGGATATATTGGGTAATGGTAAAAAAAGACCGCCTTGAGGGGACAGTCTTTTTTATGAATGTTGATTATGTGTAGATTTTAGCTAGACGGCCATAGACCTTCGTAAGCAGAATTACCATAATTGATCTTCTCTGCGCTTATGATAAAGCTGATCAACATGCTGTTCTCGTCTACTGCGTCGAAGTCTACTTCATGCTGAATTACATATCCGTTTTCCCAGTTTAAAGTAATTAATGTACCTTCTTCATGAGATTTGTTGAAAGTAATTTCTCCGCTTGTAGGCTTGTACTTTCCGTTTAGTAAGCTTTCCAGAATGTCTGATTTTTCTGTTGCTTCTACGGTTAATTTAATGATTGCGTTTGAGGGGTCTGACGCTACTCTACCAGATACATCTGTAGATCTTGAAACGCTGTAATTCAGCTTCAATAGTTTTTGCCCTTCGGTACCGTTGAATTTTAAAATTCCTCTTGAATTTGCTGCCATGATAGTAAATTTTTAATCGTTAATAGTATTTTGTGATTCAGTGATTGTTCAACAAATATAAAACGGTTAATTATTTTTTGAAAGCATTTGAAAACAATTTTAAAAATTTGTCGTAATTCTACGATTTGATGTAGTAATTCTACGATCGTTAACAAAAAATTAATTTTAAAACCAATTTACTAATAATAGCTTATGATTTCTGTTCGATCTTTAAACTTGTCACATTCTTGATTCCAGATTGGAAAATAACGTATTTGAGCTCTATATTTTTTATTAATCCATTCTCTGAAAATAGTGTATATTTTCCGTTATAGTCAATTTCCTGATTGGGAGACTGAAATGTTTGTAAAATATTTATTTCCTGAGCATGATTTTCTTCGCCAACTTTTTGCTGAATTATAATAGGAATATTTTCTTCACCAATTGTTTGCTCAACATAAGATTTCCCGTTTACAAATTCATTTCTTACAGGCGCAAAATAGGTTTTAATGAAACTATCATCTTTCATTCTTTCATTGAATAGATTCTGATCGAGAACCGCTATTTCAAATTCATCAATGTAGATTTTAGCATATTTATCAGGAAAAAAATCAAGTAATTTTTCTTTTATAGATTTAAAGTTATCAGTGGTTTCTTTTTTCAGACTAACATGAACAACTTTACCTTTTGAATCTGTTTTAATGACTATCGGATTCAAAGAACGGATAGATTCTGTTGCCAGATCTGCCATTTTACTTCCGGACTGATCATAAAAATTATTCTTAAAAAGATGGAAAATATGATAATTAAAACTTTTTTCAATCCATTTTAAAGAAGCTGTAAAAGAAATAAAATTACTTTTCTTTTTATCTTCATTTTCTGCGGCTTCCGTGATATTTACATCATATATTTTGCTGAAATTTTCGGGATCAAAAGATAATTTTGGATTCAGTTTGGGATGTTTGAAGGGGGCATCATTTTTTGAATTATATTCGTTGATATCTTTTAACTCAGGAATTAATAATTTTTTCCGCGGAATAAGTTCATCTTGGATATAATCTTCCCTTGCACAACGCTTATTGTGATATTCTTTAAGATATTTGGGATTTTCGAGTTTAATTTCTTCAGATATACTTTCCAGTGTTTCCCCATGAAGTATAAAATGAACGATCATAGTTTTTGTTTTTTTTTGATATGAAGCAATTTAGTTAAAAATATTCTTATAAAAAATAATTTTACATTACTAAATTCTTTAAAACTCAATATTTAAAGATTAATTAAAATAAAAAGCAACATGCAAAATTTGCACACTGCTTTTTATAAATCTATTAATAAGGCTTAGGTTTAATAAAATTATCTATTTTACTTTTTTTCCAGTTCGTATGAGCTTGTTTCACCTACCGTCTTATCGATTAAACTGCTTTTCAATACATATTTACTTTTGTTTTTGGAAATTGTAAATGCCGAGTTTTTATTATCTTTTTCAGCAAGTGTTATTTCATCCGGTGTTGTATTTATTACTATTAAATCTTTTTTAAGATTCTCAACATAGCTGTTTAGCTGAAATTTAGCTGAACTTCCATCAATTTTAACCGAGATTTGCCCCCAACCTCGAGGATCGCCAGATTCTTCTTTCATTCTTAGAAAACGACCTGTGTAATTGCCTATCCATTGTTTGTCTGACTGAGCTGTTTTTGCGAGTGTCCCACCGTTATTTCGTACACTGTTCACTATCCCAGCGAGGGTCATAGATTGAGGCTGATTCATTTTAGATATCCTCATATCCGGTTGCTTTGTCTGACCTTTGAAGAATATAAAAGGTAACTCTTTTTGGTTATCCGGAACAGTATGCTCATCATCTCTTTGATAATTATTATCCAAAGAAACCTGTAATTCCTTTTGCGGATTAATGATCAATTCCGTAATATCATTAGGATAAGCCCATAAATAGACACCGGGAAATCGACTATCCTGAAGAACCGGATTAAAATATAAAACCGGTTTTTGCTGATTATCAACAATATCATAAATAGCATAATCTACCCCGTCTTCATAACCCTGAGCCCTTACAATTTCTTTTTTATCATCATTATCCAGATCTACAAGCCATTTTTTATTGATCGAAGCCCACGGATAGGTAAATTGATAGATGAGTTTATCATTTTTAAACCAAAATTCATGCGTATTGGTAGCCGCAGAATCTGATGCTGTAATGATCATTTCTTTTTCAGGATCACCATCAATATTTACTTCTTCCTGACTTTGAATTTTTAAATCTGAAGGAATATTATACTTATTTTCATTCTTTACGTTGATATCAGCTGCTGCATTTTTTACTGTTAGATTTCGATTTTCTTTGCATGAAAACCCTAACATACACAGCGCTAAATAAAAAATTACGTTACGTTTCATTTATGTTCCTGTTTGGTTATTTTGGTCCGGACTCACATTAACATCCGTTCCTAATTCTGTAATTTCCGTAAGCGGATTAAAAGACGGTTTCGACATCTTCTCTTTTCTGACTTCAAAATGTAAGTGAGCCATTTTTGCAGCCTGTCCGCTCGCGTTTCCTGTCTGTCCCGTTTTTCCGATCGGATCTCCGGCACTTACCTGACCCGTTGTATATTCTGAAAGGTGACAATACATGAAAAAATATTTTTGTCCGTTATAATTACCTTCTAAAAATGTCCTGTTTCCGTATCCGTTAGGGTCTTCTAAATAAGTGATCTCACCATCTACACAAGCATAGATCTGCGTTCCTACAGGAGCATACAGGTCTAAACCATCATGTTTACCGCCTGTTCTTCCATGGTAATCACTCTTGCCTGGCGACCACTGTGTATCTGAATACCATCCTCTCAATTGCATACTGTCCAAAGGATTGTGCCATTCTGAGCTTCCTCCGATCTTTCCGCAGTTACACTGAATTCCGAATTCTTTTAAAAATCCTTTTTTAAGATGTAAATCGGAAGTACCGGCCAATTCTTCTTTTAAAAATTTGTCATACTTTTCTAAAGCGGCAGTCATTGTCTGAGCAGGCTGTCCGTATCTTCCCGGCGGTAAACTTGCCCATTCATAACTTCCATATTGTTCCAGTGCTTCTTTTACCTGATTCTTGGTGATCAATGGTAAACTTCCTGCTCTTTTATGTTTAAGAATCAAAATACAAAGTTTGTCCTGTGATTCTGCAGTAAAATCGGGCACTGAATATTTTTTAACATAATCATGAGCTTCTTCGTAGACCCCTGCTTTTTTATTGTCACTGGTCAATTGTTCTCCTTTCAGCCACCACCAAGTGTATCTCATTATCTGATAAGCTCCGGCTGCTGAAGATGAGTACGCTCCGGCTGTGATCACATTCTCAGGATGTTTGGTCATATCTGTAAACTGTGTTCCGCTATATTGCGTCGTGTAACCTTTTTCGCCTTCTGTACCTTCGCCTACTCTAAGCATTCTCATAAATGCTCTGATTCTTGCTTCACATTCACATTTCTTGCCAATTTCAAAATAAGCGCCATCTTTTTTCAGGAATTCTCCGTCGTGTTTTTTAACATCTCCTGTACATTCTGCTTTCAGCCAAAGATATTCTGTAACACTCTTATAAACATCGAAAGTTATTTGTTCATCTTTATTATAAACTTCATTGGTTAAAGCTTTTTCGATGGTTTCTATTTTCGGGAATTTTTTCTCTTTTTCAAGTTCATCCTTAATTTTATTGGCAACAATGCCTGCTATTTTCTTTTTCTGTTCTGCAGTTGCCGTTTTATTTCCATTACTGCCGAATTTATAAGTATAAGTTCCGTCTTTTATTCCACTTAATTTATCTTTCCAAGTAACTAAATTTTCATCAGATTTTGGACGGAGTTTTATTTTTACTTTTGCTAAGCCGTCTTGTGCAGTGGCTTTTAAGGTTGTAATTTCATTACCATTTTCTACACCTTCTAAAACCGGTAAATTGGCATCTTTTTCTACTAAAATTGCATCCTTTTCTCTGATATTAATACTTACCTCTTTACCATCCAACAACATCGTTCTGGCAACCACATACACTTCCTCTTCCAGAGGAGCATTGTTTATTCTTACGAATTCTGGACCAAGTTTGTATAAATTTACAGAAATACCTTCACCTTTTTTATAAGAAGTTTGCGTGAGCGCAGTTTTGATATCCTCAAGTTTAGCATATTTTTTATCATTTTTAACCAAATCATCAACTCTGGTTTTAATGATTCCTGCAATTTTATCTTTATCAATATTGTTATTATTGCTTTGGAATGTATACTGATGCTGTCCCGCAGCTTCTGAAGTTTCTTTTTTAAATTCTTCTTTAGCAAAATAAGCATCCAGAAGACCTTCCACTTTTACATTATCTACAACACTGGTACTTTTACCTTCAGGTTTTGGCTGAGTAGCGGGTTTCTGAGGTTCAGCTGTCCCTTTAGTTTCTGCTTTAGCTTCAGGTTCCTGTCCTACAGGTGAATCTTTTGTTTTGGGAGGTTGTTTGCCCTGAGGTTCTGAAGCAGGTGCTTTTGGAGTAGGTTTTGGCTGTTCTACAGGTTTAGGTTTATGTTCGGGATTTTTTACGTCGATATTAGCGGTAGCATGTTTTTTATTTTTATAATATTCTACCGTTACGTAAAACTCCATTTTTTCGGGATCTGCTTCTCCTTTTGCTGCTTTTTGTATTAAAGCTTTCGTTAAAACAAACTCTACAGCTGCCACACCATTTTTCCCAACAACTCCTTGTTTACTGTCAACAAAAAGGTTGTTTGAATTATGTCCTTCGCCTTTTGCATCATCTTCCCAAAGTGTAAATAACAGTTTTTCACCTGTAAGATTTACACACTGAGCTTTGGCAACCAATTTTTCGGTATAGCTAAAAACAGCTCCTTTTGAATCATCAACATAATGTAATTCAACTTTATTAATTTTTGGAACTCCGGCAGGTTGTGGCGTAATATCAATTGTTGTAGAACCTTTACCTTCAGGCTCATAAAGATATGCTTCCAGGCGGTACGTATGTTTTGAGGCTACTTCTCCGAAAGTGAAATTGCCATCACCTGTTTTTTTGATGTTGGTGGTGGTAAAACTTCCGTTGGAACGTTTTTTAAATAACTCCCAGGTTACTAATGCCGGATTCTGTTTATTTTTTGGTGTCGAAGGATACCATCCCGTAATTGAATACAGGGTATTTTCTCCTACTTTTGGAGCAGGATTTCCGGATATTTTTGAAACTCCTTGTTTAGACATATCAGAAAGTTTTTTAAGAGTTAATAAGCATCTATTTCACTTTCTTCAACAGTCTCCTTGAAGTCGTCTATTTTCACAAGCGGATTGATGTGTTGAACAGTTTTACTGTCAGCATTTTTTACATTTTGCTTGCTCATTTCTCCACGCTGACCGTGGTCTTTTATCGTGATCTTTCCTCCTATGACACATTGCAGCTCTGATTCTTCAGTAACGATCTTTTTATCCATTACTTTCACTTTGTCGTAGGTTTTCTTCCATTTTCCGGCCGGAGCATAGGAGCATGGCAAATACCCGCCTGAGCTGGGCTTTAATTTACACTGACCGAAACTTGGCCCGGGAGGATTGAACTGGAGATCGTCTTCTGTTACAGCAAGAAAATCTGCACTTCCTTCAGAATCATTCCAATAATGCTGTTTGTGGGCCGTGACTTTATACTGAGGAAACTGATTTCCCTGATTGCATTCAGCCTTGCCTTTCTGAACGACAAAGTGTTTGCCGTCATGAGGTGATGATTGATCTGACATATTTGTGTGATTTGGGTTCTATAAAGATAAAAAATTTACGTTAAAAAATAAAAAAAGCAGAAATAAATTTCTGCTTTTCAATATTATACATTATTAATGTTTAGTATATTCGGGTTCTTCAACGGGCATCATGGTTGGCATGAAGTATTCATTCAGCCAATAAAATGTTTGTCCGTTCTGTTGAATTTTTACTGCCGGATTGTTTCTGTGCGTAAGCATTCTGTCTGCCAGATCTTTGTAATGACGGAAGTAAGTTCTTGCCGTTTCGTTGGTAATGATCTTAGATTTTTTCCAACCTTTCAGCTTGTATTTTGACATTAATTCTTCTTCAGAATTATCAAAACCTGTACTTACACCCACTGCATAAGACATTGGCTGCTCGTATAAATCGCTTTTATCCAAAAATTTATTGGTAGGATTATACTTTTTCAACAACCTGATATATTCATTAATTGCACTTGACTGATTGAAATCTGCTCTTTCAGCGCCCGTTTTAAGATAAACTTCAGTATAGAAAGCTTTAAGATTGTCATATTCCGTTTCTGAGATCAAAATACCTTTTTCAAGGCCTGGTTTAAACTCTTTTAATTCTTTCGGAATAAAACCTTTCACCAAAAACGGACTTCCGTAATTGATCAACTGCGCTGCAATTCCTGCAGGAACCGGATTTGTAAGTCCCGGATATAGATATTTATATTTTAAATCAACATCCGTTCTTCCCGCTCCAACTGAAGAGTGGAAATAATCATTTAATGATTTATCTAAAGTTTCATTATCTAAAGTAACCTGAGCGATCAGGCTGTCAACAGATTTTTTAAGATAGCCGGGCGTTGCGATATCCCCTTTTTTCGGGAAAATAACGAAACCTTGAGACATACTCTGTTTTGGATAATTTAATGAGAAAAATCCTTCATCTCCTTCTACAAGACTAAAATTATTCTTCGTTAAAACATCATTCTGATTAATGATCTTCTGCTTTTTAAGTTCAGCAATATTTTTAGCGGTGTTGGTGACAACATTTTCGGCAAGCAAAACAAAATCATTGTAAGTATCTGATGATCTTGAGCTTGTCTGGAACATAATTAATCTAGCCTGAGCCTGAGTAAGAGAATTAATCACTCCATACATATTTCCGCCCTGATTGGCAGAAGTTCCGACAGTAATAACAATATTCGTCTCATCCGGAACGTTTGAAAGAAGATTTCCGGCAGCCATCAAACCTTCATTTACAGGTTGGTAACCGCTGTTGCTAGGGCAATTCATTTCATTCGATTTTTGGTCGATGAACGTTGTGATCTTGCTGTAATCTGTACTTAAATTTGATACCGCAACATTGTCTCCACAAGAATTATTTTTAAACAAAACAACTCCATATTTCACATTATTGAAATAAGATGGCTTCTCAAATCTAAGCTGAAGATCCTGTAATAATGATTTTACGATTGGAGCATATGGTGCGTTCGGAGCACTGATGTCTAATGCAAAAACGATATTAATCTTCTTATTTTTTTCTGTAATTTCTCTGTAACGATCAAAGTAAATCGGTTCGCCCAAAACATTGAAAACATAGTTTTTACTGTAATCCAAAATATTGGTAAAATATTTCGTTTTAGAATCCGCAGTCGGAGCATCATTTAGAGGCAATGTTACCGGATAAATATTTTCAAGAGGCGTCCTTTTGTTAACGTCGGTAAGAAGAACGGCAGTTCTATTTTCAACATCAGTTCCGCCCGGAGAACCTTCGTGCAAACCTAAGGCGGTTTCAGAAACTCCTGTTGTATTTTTCATTTTCACGGCAGAACGTTCGCCCCACGCCGAGATCACATTTGAGCTCACCCATCCATACAGGCTCGTGCTGATACTATCCATATCAACCGATGGTCTTTTGCCAACCAAAAATCTTTTGTTGTTTTCGGCCTGTTTGTAGACGTAAACAACTTGGCCGTTCGGAATCTTAACATTTGCCTGTTCGATCAAACTTGGTGAATTAAATACCATGATCGAATCATTCTTGTAATATCGCTCAGAGCTTTTGATAACATCACTGTTACTCGGTAAAACTGCTACTCTTACAGGAAAACCTGTTTTTTCGCTTTTTAAAGAATTGCTCCAGAGAAGAAGATCAGATTCGGGGATCCAACCGTAGGTTTTGATTTGTTTAGACGAAACTTTTTTCATTAAAGCATCAGGAATATATTCTGCTACTTTTACCATTCCGTCGCGGTGTTTCAGAACCATTAACGGCTCTAAAAACTTCACTTCTTTATATGATTTTTCATCACTTTTATCAAGATAGGCCGTATTTCTGGATCTGTCTGAGATCGCGATCCACGGCACTGATTTTTTAGGAAAACCATTGACAACCGGTGAGTTATCAACCTGTCCGTATTGTGAAGGTTCCGGAGTTTTTTTCGATGGCAGTTTTACCTGGCAACTCGTCAATAATACAGAAACTCCGATGTAATATGCTGCTAGAGGAAGTTTATTTCTCATCCTAATTTATCTTTTATGATTGGTGCGCCCGAAAGGACGATTATTTGCTTTGATTAATATCAACTTTGGTTACACAGTTCTGCGTATCATCAAAATTCACTTTTACAGTCTGGATGACGTTGTTTTTGTCAAACTGAAGTCCCGCGCAATACATGTAAAAATTATTTGCCTTACTGTCATTTACCTTTACCACTGTATTTTCGTTGTTACACAGATAGGTTCTCAACAAATAATTGTAGTGTGTATTGAAGCTGTTTCCGTTCGCGATCTGCTGTAAATGATATTTAAAATCGTTATCAATTTTAGCATAAGCATCTTCTACGCTCACTTCTTCTTGCAAAGCGTCATAACCCTGAAGAATTTTTATGTGATGCAAGATAGGCTCAGGACTTTCGTCTGTGTATAAGGTAACTACATAATCACCCGGTTTTTTGTAAGAATAGATCGCCATTTTATCTTTGGAATCTATATTTCCTGTTTCACCGAATTTCCATGTAAACTGTTTTGCGTCAGAAACTGCACGAAACTGCACATTTTCAAAATTCATTGCCTGAGATGGCGCATCGATTAAGGTTTTAATCTTCAACGTATCCTTTGGCTTTGGAATTCCTCTTGCAGAAACCATTACCGGGAAAGATTTAGAATATTTATTATCCACGATAAGCGTTACCGAATAATATCCAGGTTTATTATAAAAATGAAACCCTGTGCTTTTATCAGAAGTTGTACCGTCTCCGAAATTCCATCTTTTGGTTTTTGCGAACTGGGTTTTATCTTCAAATAAAAGTGTATCTCCTACCTTGAGAGAAGACGGATACACCACTCCCACAATGTCATCGGCGGAGTGTATGACTTTCTTCTGCAACCACAATGCAACCAGGGCTGCTATGAGCAAAGTTGCAATAACACCAATGATAATGTTCTTTTTGTTTTTTTGAAAATAATTCATAGTTAATATTAATAATTGTGATGTGTTTTGTTCCTAATTTTTTTTGAATTTTGGTTATTGGTTTCTTGCCTTTAAAGCATTTTCACGCTGAAAAAGTTGACTTTTCTTTTCTTTAAAACCGATTGAGCATTCCTCAAACTGTTTTTCAAAATTCTTTATGTTTTCAGTTTTACTTGAAATAACTTTTTTATCGTCGAAGAACATTTTGTAAAACTTGGCGATCTGAGGATATGCTTCTTTTCTGATATCTAATACATTGGCATTCTCAAAAGAATTAGCGACATCATTGATGCCGTTCATGATATTATTTTCCTCAAAAGGTTGAGGAACCTCATTGGTAAGCCTGTTGATTTGCGTAAATGTGCTGTCTAAAACTCTTTGAGTAACTTTTTGCTGTTGATCGAATTTTGCTTTCTGTTCCAGATTTTGAACAGAAATAACGTCTTCATCGGAAAACGGCGACTCAAAACCTTTCAGAAAAATAATTCCCAGAAAAATAAGTGCCGCGAAAAGCATGAGTACTAAATAAAGAAACTGATAATGCCTTTCCTTTTTTGATAATGTGATTTGTCCCTGCATAATTTCTGTATTTATCTTCTTTTTCTACTTCCGGTAAATTTCCTTGTAGGATCCAGTCTTAATTCATTATTTGCAAGCCCGATCTTGCCTCGGCACTCGCTCAAATCTCTCAATGCAGTCTGTTCCTTGTAAGAAACACTAACAATCTGAGTCTTTAAAGCCAATATAGGCTCTAGCTGTTTCATCAGAATGGAATAATGCTTAAAGTTGTCTGCACTGTCTTTTCCCATGATGTTTTTAGCATCCCGTACATTGTCCATGATATAGTTTTTAAGGAAAATATCATTATCAACCTTGCTTATGTCAAGCTGGTTCATTCTGTATAAAATACTGTCTACATGGGTCCTCAGCAGGTCGCTGCGGGTAAGTAATTCGCGGTATTCGTCTGCCTGTTTTTTAATTCCTTCCCTTTGGATGTCATAACTTTTAAAAAAGAAAAACACACTGGTGAAAGAAACGGCTGATAAGACGACAAAAGATAGAACAAACTTCCAAATGCCTATTCTAACGTCTGATTTGTTTAATTTTTTCTCCCTATTCGAAGACATATTTTTGTGATTTGTTTGGCAGGTGAAAATATAAAAAAAAAATTTTATGCACAATATTTAAATTATTTAGTTAAATAATACTGTCATATTATTTAATTTAAGATTAATTTTCACTTTAATAAGTTTTTCATACATTAGGCCTCTAAATTTTAAATATCTTACACCAAATCGATATTAAAGTGAGTAAACTATTAACTAATACCGTACGATTTTCTATAGCAGACAGCGATTTTTATTTTAAAAAAATAATGATCAAAACCCTTATGGAAAACCCTTTTTATATGCTTCTAAACGACTGTAACAACGGCCACGAGATTGTAAACAGAATCTATAGAAGGCAGGAAGATGTGTTCATTATTGAACTTTTTATGCCGGTATTAAGCGGAATCGAAGCCATAAAATACATCAGAAAAAGCAATTCTGAGACGCCGATTATCACTTATTCCGGGACTTATCAGGAAGATATGGCGGAAATCCTTTCAAAAATCCCAAATACTTTTTATTGCCAGAAAAAAAGCAGTGTCATAAAAGATATTGTCAAAGGCCAAATTGCGTCGAATACATTTGATTACGAAGCTTATTCTAAAGAGTGGGAACAGCAGCCATTGGCTGTTCAGGAGTATATGGACAGACAAAAACAGAGCCAGGGAGAACTTTCTTCTACCGAGATTCAGCTGATGAAATTCTGCTATGAAGGCTTCAGTAACAAAGAAATAGGAGAAAAATTAAATCTCAGCACAAGGACTATCGACACCTATATAAACAGGCTTACAGAAAAGCTCGGATTGAAAACAAAACTCCACCTGATACGCTTTTGCGTAGAAAACGGATACTACAATTCTAGCATGTAACACTATCTTAACGCAAACATAATATATAGTAAACATTAAAATCTCAACCTTTTACCGAAAAATAATTCGCGACTAATTTGCTAGTATTCAATTTTTTTAACTAAATTTGCACACCTAAAATTTAAAATTTAAAAAGGAAATGACAAAGGCAGAATTGGTAAACACCATCTCAAATAAGTTGGGAACAGAAAAGAATGAAACACAGAAAGTTGTAGAAGCTTTTATGCAGGAGATCAGGACTTCTATGTATAATGGAGACAATGTTTATCTAAGAGGTTTTGGTTCTTTTATCATTAAAACAAGAGCGGCAAAAACTGGAAGAAACATTTCTAAGAACACTGCAATTGAGATTCCTGCACACAACATTCCTGCTTTCAAACCATCAAAATCTTTTGTTGAGAAAGTAAAAACGAAAGTTACAGTAAAATAAGAAATTAACTGAATATTAACTAGTTACTAAAAAATTAAAATTATGCCAAGCGGAAAGAAAAGAAAAAGACACAAGGTTGCAACTCACAAGAGAAAGAAAAGAAGAAGAGCGAACAGACACAAGAAAAAATAATCTCCTTTTTTCGAGATTTATAATATAACAATATAGTTGGTGGTTTTATTTTTTTAAAGTTCACCGACTATATTTTTGTTTTGCAACAACTATAAGATTTTGTGCAAAATCAGGAGTGGTCACTTTTATTTTTATTAATAAAGTATGGTGGTTTTAATTTAATTCCTAAATTTAAAAACTTAATCATCCTGATAAAAACCACACCAATTTCACAACATCTTAATAATTTTACCTTACAACAAAATGAAGAAAGAACTAATAGTTTCGCATGAAGGCGACTTTACGAAGATCGCGCTACTAGAAGACGGAAGACTATGCGAACTTCATGAGGAAGAGGACAAAAGTGATTTTATAGTTGGAGATTTGTTTATAGGAAAAGTAAAAAAGCTGGCTCCGAACCTTAATGCAGCATTCGTAAATATCGGTTACGATAAAGACGCATTTCTGCATTATCAGGACTTGGGACCGCAATATCTTACGTACAAAAAGTTTCTAAAAGATACTATTTCTAAAAAACAAAGTACTTCAAGTTTAAAAAGTTTCGAGATACAACCCGAAATCGACAAAAACGGAACAGTAGAAAAAGTGATCGTTAAAGACGATCTTGTTCTGCTTCAAATTACCAAGGAACCTATTTCGACAAAAGGACCGAGAATTTCAACTCAGGTTTCTTTAACGGGACGTTTTTTGGTATTAATACCTTTCGACAATAAAGTTTCTATTTCCAAAAAGATCAAAAGCTATGAGGAAAAAGAAAGACTGAGAACCCTTATTGAAAGCATCAAACCAGAAGGTTTTGGCGTTATCATAAGAACTGTTGCAGAAGGAAAAAAAGTTGCCGACCTTCATAATGACATGAATCAATTGATTCAGAAATGGGAAAGCACTTTTAAAAACATCCAGAAAAACAAGTTTCCGTCTAAAGTTTTAAGTGAAGAAGACAAAGCTTCAGCTATTCTGAGAGATAATTTCAACCAAGACTTTGTAAGTATCATCTGTGATGACGAGCAAATGGTGGAAGAAATGAAAAATTACGTAGAAGTAATTGCTCCGGAAAGAAAAAATATTGTTCAGTTTTACGATTCACACATCCCCCTCCTCGAATATTATAACGTAGAAAAACAGCTTAAACAAAGCTTCGGAAAACACGTAAATATTCCAAGTTCAAAAGGTGCTTACCTTGTTATAGAACACACAGAAGCACTGCACGTAGTTGACGTAAACTCCGGAAATAACATCACAACCGGAAATGCAGCCAATAAAGAACACGCTCTGAACGTGAACAAAATGGCAGCAACAGAAATCGCAAGACAATTGCGTCTCCGTGATATGGGCGGCATCATCGTTATCGATTTTATAGATATGCCAAACCCCGATCACAGAAGAGATCTTTTTGAACATCTGAAAGCAGAGATGATGCGCGACAAAGCTCGCCACAAGATCCTGCCTCCAAGTAAATTTGGATTGATACAGATTACCAGACAAAGAAATCGTCAGGAAAAACAGATCGAAACAAAAGAAGACAACCCGAATAAAGACGGAGAAATCATTGCTCCGATCGTTATTGTGGAAAGATTGGAAGAAACCATCAGAAATATTATACAAAAGGATAAAGGAAAACTTTACCTTCATGTACACCCTTTCGTTGAAGCTTACCTTACTAAAGGAATCAAAAGTATTCAGATGAAATGGTTTATCAAGTATAAAAAATGGGTCACCATCATCCCAAGGGATTCTTTTAAATATTTAGAATACAAGATTTACAATTCGAAAAAAGAAGAATTGATAGGATATTCTAATTAATACAAAATTTTAAAACCTCTAGCTTGTCTGGAGGTTTTTTTGTTTATTTTAGATTTAATAAAGTATTTACAAATAACACGAAATTGATTATCATTATTAATACATTCAAAATGAGCAAAGATCACCACTACAAAACCACCATCCAATGGACAGGTAACAAAGGAACCGGAACCAGTAATTATCGTAGTTACGAAAGAAGCCACACTGTTTCCATAGAAAATAAAGCTATTATTGAAGCTTCTTCGGATCCCGCTTTCCGTGGAGATAAGACAAAACATAATCCTGAAGATCTGTTTCTCTCGTCCTTATCATCTTGTCATATGTTGTGGTATTTGCATTTTTGTTCAGAAGCCGGAATTATTGTTACCGACTACACCGACAACGCAACTGGGATTATGGAAGAAACAACCAACGGAAGTGGACATTTTAGAGAAGTCACGCTCAATCCGACCGTCATAATTACAGAAGAATCGATGATTGAAAAGGCAAAAGAGCTTCATCATAAGGCAAACGAATTCTGTTTCATTGCCAACTCCGTAAATTTCCCTGTGAAACATATCCCTCTCGTGTTAGTTAAATCAATTTAATATAATTTTTACACACGTCAAAACCCCATTAATATTAGATTTATCTAACAATAACTCTAAATTTTCAAACAAAAACTCCACCAAAAGAGAATTATTTAAAGAATAATCAATAAAATCAAATTTTACCATAAGTATTCTTAAAAAAAATAACAATATTATGATTATTTTGCTTAAAATGTAAATATTTTTTTATATTTTTATGTAAACAAAACTAACCATGATGAAGCCAAGATTAACCATTTTTGATGAGCCCGTGTTATATACCGAAGGTTTATCAAAATTACTTACCCAGAGTAAAATTTTTAATACTATTGATGTATTCAATTGCTACGAAGCACTATCAATACAATTAAAAAAGGAACCGCCTGAGTTTCTCATGATAAGTTCAAACATGCTTATGCTTACGGAACTTTATAAATCTGTAGAAAGCATAACCTCAGAAAATAAAAATATAAAAATTATCATCATTGGCAACAGCTATGATATTGTAGATATAAGAAAGCTTTTTAATAAAGGAATTAAAAGTTATCTGGATAAAAACAGCAGATACGACGAGTTTATAAAATCTATTCAGGCTCTTCTGCTTAACGAAATTTATATTTGTGATCACGCGAAAGACAGAATGATTAATTTCATCAGCAGTGAACATGCTCAAAAAAGACTTCAGATCAAAGATCCTCTTACAAGACGCGAAATGGAAATTTTAAAACTCATTTGCGACGGGCTCAGCAGTAAAGATATCTGCGAAAAACTTTTCATCAGCATCAATACCGTAGAAACGCACCGCAAAAGAATTCTCCTTAAACTAAACGTAAAAAACTCCGTTGGAGTTGTAAAATACGCACTAGAAAATCATATGATCGACTGATCACTAACCAAAACTAATTAACCAGAAATTCCAAACCTTACGGGGTTTGGAATTTTTTAATATATGAAAAAAATCTAGGCTTGAATGGTGAATTTTGCTTCGCAAGTCAATAATTGTGAAATGTGAATTGTCAATTTTTAAAATTCAGCATTCACTTGCGAAGCAAAATTGACAATTCACTATTTAAAATTCAGCTACTCATAATCCGGCATTTCGGCATTACTGAAGAGAGCAGTTCGTATAAGATCTGTCATAGAACTGCTCAGATCAATAGTCATAACGTTCTTCTGAGAAACGTTATCATTAGAAGTATTCATGAAAATAACTTGTGCATTATTGGGCGAAAATCTAGGATCAAGATCATTTGTTCCTAAAGGTTTATCGCTTTCGGTAGAAATATCAATATTTGTATTCGTTGCTAGATTATAGATGAAAATTCGCGAATCAAGCTGTCGGTAATTTCCGCTTCCGTCCTGATAGGCAGAAACATCTTTTGTATAGAGCAATAATTGTCCGTCAACGGAGAAATTCAGACCTCCGGCAGCTCCGGCAACTCCGGTGAGAATGGTTTTTACAACGCTTCCGACCATATCAACAATATAAATTTTGACATTATAACCGTTGAAATCATTCGTTTTTAAGGCAATTTTACTTCCATCATAACTCCAGTCGCATTCTGAGATCATGCTTCCGTCGAGAGTTGTGTAGATGAGCGTCAATCCGCTTCCGTCTTTATTAATTTTATATAATTTATTGAAGTTTGAGTAAATAAGTTCCTGGCCGTTTGTACTCCAAGAAAAATCCATTTCAAAATTATTAAAACCTGCTACTGGAACCGATGTTACTTTAAATAAATTGGATCCATCAGGATTTGCAGTATAAAGATGTGCGCTTCCGCCTTCTGTCCTTAAAAAAGCTATTAATCCGGCATTATTATTTTTTCTCGGTCGCCAACTGTTGTAAGACGAGTTGGTGAACTGAAAATTATTTCCAGAAGCATCACTTGAGACAATCACTAAATTTCCGTTTTGTTTCTGGGCATAATGATAACGGTTAGACGGAACCGTATTGGTGGTAAATTTACTGATTGAACTTAAAACTGGCTGGTGAATGCCGTCCGAAACAGACACCTGCCAGAAGTAACTTACACCAAACTTCAAATTTGAAAGCGAATAATGTTTCGCCGTCAAATCATTAACCTGAATCACGTTAGTGTCAAGATTATTTTTAACTGTTAAACTATATTTCAAAACATCTGTCGTATCGGGATCGGTGGCGTTCCATGTCAATTCCACACTCAAAGGCTGGTTCACCGCGTTGTCTACCGGACTTAGTAACACAGGTGTTGTGGGTGGAGAATTTAATGATTCATCATCGTCCATTTCAAAAACTACGGTCACAACCTGATTCTGGTTTTGCACATTTACCGCCTGAAAATTGGTAAGATAACCGGACAATTCTGCTTTTACAGAATAATTTCCTACAGGCATATTCGCTATTTCAAAAGAACCATCTGTTCCGCTGAAAACGGTCTGCGTTGTTGGCGCTGTGAAGATTTTCACATTGGCAATAGGTTCGTTGGTTCCTCTTTTCACCACTTTTCCTTTTAATATTCCTGTCTGAGCCTGATCTACAAGCTCCTCATTACAGGAAAATAAACAAACAGAAAAGATGATTATGCTGATTAATTGTATTAAAGTTTTCATAGTTTATGTTTTTATTTGTTACCAATGTAAAAGTTGATTCCCAACGCAAATCGCATTGCCTGATCTTTCCTTTTACCATTCACCAAACCTTCCCAATTATCTTTAAAACCCAAATCATATTGTGCTGAAGCTCTTACAGCAACATTTTTATCAATCAGATATTCTAATCCACCTCCTACCTGGCCTTTGTAATTAGGTTTAAACTCAGAATACATAGCTCCAAGACCGCCATAAATGTAGGGCGTGAATTTATATTTAGGGAAAACTAAAAATTCAAGATTAACTTCAGGAACGAAATAATTTCTTTTAACAATATTTTCATTTTCCAACGTGAAATAATTCCCACTAACCTCAACATTGAAATTTGGACTTATAAAATATTTAAAGCCTAATTTTCCGCCAATATTCATTTTAGGATTAATGTAATCATCTTTTATTTTTTGTCCTTCAGCCTGAGCAAAAATCGAGAATTTTCCTCTTTGATTATCCGGATATCTATTTCCGATGGCTCTGTTTTGGTTTTGCTCCTGTTCTCTGTTATAATTATCAATCAAAGCCTGATAATCTACGGTATTATCTACCGATTTCCCCCATATTTTATCTCTGATGCCTTCAACAATCAATGATTTTACAGATTTTTCGATGGCTTCGGATACGGCAAGCTGAACCGGTTCGTTTTGCGTCATACCAACCTCAGCTTCCAATAATCTTTCAGTATCAATATATCTGAAAAAACTTCCGTTAACGCTTGTTGAAAGAATGGTTTTTGAGGTATAAACTGTTTTTAAAATTTCGCCATTTAATGTAGAAACAGCTCGAAGATAAATCGTAATTCTATCTTGTCGATATTGAGTTGAAGCTCCGATTCCAAAATATCTAGCGCCCAATCCTCCTGTCATAATATTGCTGTCATAAGAAATCACGCCGCCCTCCAGAAGAATTCCGGCGTACAAAAGTGGTGGTAAAGCCTGGCTGTTTTTTTCGGCATCTTTTAAATATTCCTGTCTTGTGGATCTGATGATCTGTCTTTCGTTTAAAAGATTGGCAATATTTTCCCTTTCGATCGGGATAAACCACTTGCTGTCTTCCAAAGCTTTAATTAAAATGGTGGTGGTACCCTGTGGAACGGCGGTACTCCAGTTATTTCCGTTTTCAGAAGGTTTGTATTGCCCTGTCTGATCCCTGAATTTATAAACACCGATAACAACTTTTTCTTTAGGTAAAGGTAAATTTTTTAATTCTGCGGTGTAAGATGTGTTCTCTCCCATCGTAGATTTTTCGGGATTGGACGGCAATCCGAATAACGAGCTGCACGCCTGTATGACACACAACATGACGGCACAGAAAAAAATTCTGGTGTAAGTGTAAGCTCTCATGGTAAGTTTGGTTTTTTAGTTACTTTTTTTTTCTATTTTGGAATTACGATCTCGGACTGATCGCCAGTGCTGGTATCCAAAATATTTATTAAAAGTCCTTGAGCGGTAGTCGTAACCTGTAAGTACATAGACCCAAAAAGGTAATTTCCGGGTTGTATACTTCCCTCTCCGAACTGATCTTCAAACAATTTTCTGGACAGCTCACTCAAAACCTGTCGGTTAAGACTTTGGCTGAAACTGTCAACAGAATTCAAATTTCCCAGCAAATCACTGTAATCATTTTTTTGATCAAATTGATTCTGGGCATTTGCTGAACTTAAAAGCCATTGATAATTAAATGTATCTCCCCCAAATGCAGGATTTACCGGCTTGTAGACGAGTTGCTGAGACTTCCCGAGGAAAATTCCTGCAAAAAAGGTCAAAATAAGTATTAAAGTTTTCATGGCGGACGTTTTTAGTATATAAATTCATTTTTTATAAGGTTTTTCTTTGCATTAAATTCTTTTATGTATTTTAAACTGTTAGTTAATTGTTCTTTGAGATAATCTTCACTAGGATTGGTCATAAAACTGTAGACTACTTTATCATCAATTTCGATATTAATTTGTCCGTTGGTTCCACGGCCGGGAAGTTCTGAGATTGTAATGGCTGAATTGCTTTTATCCGGAAGCTGGCTGTATTGAAGGTAAAAAAAGTCATAAAAATCTTTTCCTACTTTGCTTTTGGTTTCATCGATGGTTAATCCTTTTAATTCAAAAACAACATCTTCTTCTACTTTACTGACTTTCTTTTTAAATGAATCATTATTAAGCTCAAGGCTGTCTTTGGCGATTAATTTTTGAGTTTCTTCATCTTTTACATAAAGAAAAACTTTCAAGGCATCTTTTTTTTCAAGGTTAACATTGATCTCAGACAACACTTTTGTTTCATTAGGATTAATAGAAAATTTTCCGCTTTGCTGATTGTTTGAAAGATTTCCTCCGTTCCCTTTTTTAATGGAAACCAAAAGATAATTGAGTTCTTTATAGATCGCGGTAGAGTTGGTAACTACAGCTTTTAGATTGATTTGCCCCTCCATCGTTTTACTCTCAATTTTTGCATTGATTTTTTTATCTTCCTGTCCGCTTATCGAAACAGACAGGAAAATAAAAGAACACAAAATCAAAGAATAAAAATTTTTCATCATCGGGGTTTTAATAGTTTCTCATGAAAATTGTTTTATTATCTCCTTTCACCTGTATTTGAAGGCCGTCCGAAATACTGTTACTTCCGGTAACATCAATAATATTGTTGTTTCCCTGGGTTGTAATAGCAGTTTTGGTTTCAGTATCAGTAAATGAATTATTAAAGTAAAGACTGTTGTAATCTCCCAATTGTTTTATAGAAATATTGGTTTTAGCATTAAGAGAAAGTTCAGCATTATTCGCGTCACCCATCTGAATGATATTGGAATAAGACATCATCTGATCAGGGTTCTGTCCGGCAATAACGTTAAGAACAGTATTGCTGTTGATGCGATCCCAATCGAGCAGCTGTGATTTCACAGACAAGAAAATGAGAAGTGCGAATACACTCCACCCCAATTTAAACATGGTATTAATTTTTATTAAAGTTACTGGATTACAGCTCTCTATAAAACACACCTACCCGTTACAATTGAAAAATCACGGTTTCTAGTTACGCTTTAAAATCATCAAAAAACTTTTAACAAAAAAAGGGAGAAGCCGCAGCCTCTCCCGTGTTGATTAAGATTTTGTAATGTACTTCTCTAATTTGATTGATTAACCATGATTGTATTATTATTTCCTATCTGAGCTCCTAAATGGATGTTAGAATCACCACTTTGGCTGATTGCAGCATAGTTGTTATCTCCCATTTGAAGATCAATAGCTGTATTGTTATCTCCATCCTGTTGTTGATACAATTGGTTATCAGAACCCCATTGTAGCCCCATTGCAGTGTTATCGTTACCTTCCTGAACAGAAACTGCAACGTTATCATCACCTACTTGGCCATGCATTGCAACATTGTCATTTCCATCTTGGTATTGTACCAGAATATTTCCGTCTCCAATCTGTACTCCTGTAGCTTCATTTCTTCTGCCTAACTGTACCTGAACATCAGTATTGTCATCTCCAAGCTGAATAGAAGAAGCTTCGTTTCTTCTGCCGTTCTGAAGCTGATAAGCAAAGTTATCACTACCCAACTGAATAGAAGAAGCTTCATTTCTTCTTCCTACCTGAGTTTGTTGCGTAGTGTTCATTAAACCTACCTGCCATGTTGTAGCAGAGTTTCTGTTTCCTGTTTGGCTTACTTCATTTGAGTTTCCAAGCCCCAGTTGATCTACGTCTATTGAGTTTCTGTTCCCGATACTTTCTGCAGTGTTGGTATTGAAGGCTCCCACCTGATCTATATCGGCAGTATTTCGATTTCCATCCTGATTTAGAGTATTGATATTCACCAGACCTGTTTGGTCTACTGTGGCAACGTTCCAGTTTCCAGTTTGAGTTGTTACATCAATATTTGCTTGTGCAAAAGTAAAACCCATGGCCATTAGTGTAAACACACCTGTTATAAAGTTTTTCATCTTAATAAAAATTAATTGGTTAATAGTCTGACAAAGGTAGACGCTAAAGCAATCGGGCGAACCACTATAAAAGGGCAAATTTTCAAAATCACTAATTACGGTCGTGTTTGTAACCGTTTACAGTTTATTAGCCATCACTGTAAGTAATTACGTATAAATACGGGGATTATTTCATTTGAATTTATTATTGATTATCAATTATTCGTTACTTATTTTTTCGTCCTTTTATCATTAATTAACATTTTTGCCTCTTCTTTTCTTCAGTATATATTGCTAAATTTGAGCTATGGAAAATTTTGGAAAAGATTTATTACGAAAAATAAAAAGTGTTGAACTTCCGGGAGAACATGCTCATGGTGTTTTTTCACCTCCTTCACGTCCTGTTTTCACGTATGATGAGGTATTGGCCAAGAATCCAAAATTCGCTGCTGTAAATATTATTTTGTACATTAAAGACGATGAATGGTATTTTCCATTAATATTAAGAACTGAAAACGAACGAGACAGGCATAGCGGGCAAATCTCTTTACCAGGCGGAAAACGCGAAGAAACGGACAGAGATTTTGCGGAAACCGCCGTTCGCGAAACTTCGGAAGAAATAGGCATTGAAAAACATTACGTAAGAATCATACGAGAAATGTCTCCGATCTACATTCCGCCAAGTAATTTTTATGTTTATCCGTACATTTCTTATACCAAAAAAGATCCGAAATTTATCCTACAACATACCGAAGTGGTAGAAACCATTGAATTTCCCATCACTTCCTTTCTAAACCTTCCCGATAAACCTGAAATAATGGCTTTGCCGAGCGCAGGAGGACATGAAGTTCCGGTCATCAATTTCAACGGATATATCATCTGGGGAGCTACGGCAATGATATTAAGTGAATTCAGTCAGTTGTTGAAAAAAATGTAACTTTGCACAACTGTGTTTAATTGATAGATGGCAAAAAAAAATATTTTCACCGATGCATTCGGAACTCCTTATTTTTTAAAAAGGTTAATCATTTTTATTTTAGGACTTGTCTCTTACAGAAGATTCAATGGCTTTAATAAACTAAAAATAACAGGTACAGAACACCTTGTGGATCTTCCGGATTCCAATGTGCTTTTTGTATGTAACCATCAGACATATTTCGCAGATGTGGCAGCAATGTATCACGCCTTCTGCGCGGTAAATAATGGATATTTAGACACCATAAAAAACCCGATCTACCTACTTAATCCAAAGATCGATTTTTACTACGTTGCCGCCGAAGAAACCATGAATAAAGGTATTCTTCCAAAAATTTTTAAAATTGCAGGTGCCGTAACCGTAAAAAGAACCTGGAGAGCTGAAGGACAGAATGTCAACAGAATGGTAGATCTTACAGAGGTTGATAATATTATGAAAGCCTTAGACAACGGCTGGGTAGCTACTTTCCCTCAAGGTACTACATCTGCTTTTGCGCAAGGAAGAAGAGGCACCGCAAAACTGGTTAAAAATCAGCGCCCTATTGTGATTCCTATTAAAATTAATGGGTTCCGAAGAGCGTTTGATAAAAAAGGCCTCCGCGTAAAGGTAACAGGCGTAAAACCTACCATGGAGTTTAAAGCACCTTTAGACATCGATTATGACAACGAAAAAGCACCGGAAATTTTGTTGAAAATAATGACTGCCATTGAGCAGACCGAAGATTTCAATGTACTACACAATTATGATGAAGAACTTAAAGCTAAAAAATTAGAACAAAAGGATTCAGATAATTAAAGTAGATTAAATATGAAAAGAATAATAGGGATCTTATTCGCAATCATAGTATTAGTTTCATGTAACAGCCAAAAAGTATATTCAGATTTTGACATAAGTTATTCTAAAAACGGGGGACCTTCTCCTATCTATGAGAATTTACTTATCAAGGCCAATAATGTGCATTACTCTTTTGAGGGACAAGGGAAAAAAATTAAAAAAGAGTTTAAACTTACCAATGAAGATCTAAAAAAATTGGATAACGTTCTCTCTCAGAATAATTTTAGAAGAATACAGGAAGATCGTAAAAAATTATACGACAATGTAACGACTTCTATTAATGTTAAAAAAGGTCCTAATGAAGGCAGCAAAACAGATGCGAGTTTAGTGATGCCAAATTATAAAACCAACTGGGATAACATTTTAAATGCTTTTCAGGAGATCATTAATAACAACGTTAAAAAACAGTAAATAAATTGAATACCCATTTCATTGCTATTGGCGGGAGTGCTATGCATAATCTTGCTATTGCGCTAAAAGACAAAGGATATCAGGTGACAGGTTCAGATGACGCTATTTTTGAACCTTCAAAATCAAGACTTGAGAAGAAAGGAATTCTTCCTCAGGAAATGGGATGGTTCCCTGAAAAAATAACTTCTGATATTGATGCCGTAATTCTCGGAATGCACGCTCATCAGGACAATCCCGAATTAGCAAAAGCGAAAGAACTGGGTTTAAAAATATACTCTTATCCGGAATTTCTTTACGAACAGTCTAAAACCAAAACCAGAGTTGTTATTGCAGGTTCTCACGGGAAAACAACAATTACTTCAATGATTCTTCATGTTTTGAATTTTCATCAGAAAGATGTTGATTACATGGTGGGAGCGCAATTGGAAGGTTTCGACTGTATGGTAAAACTGACTCAGGATAACGATTTTATGGTATTGGAAGGTGATGAATACCTTTCCTCTCCTATCGATTTACGTTCAAAATTCTTACTCTATCAACCCAATATTGCTTTAATGAGCGGAATTGCTTGGGATCATATCAATGTTTTCAAAACTTTTGATGACTATATCGAGCAGTTCAGAAGATTCGTTGCCAGCATTACTCCGGGTGGAGTTTTAGTCTATAACGAAGAAGATGCTGAAGTGGTAAAAGTGGTTGAAACCGCTGAAAATTATTTCAGAAAAATACCTTACAAAACTCCTGAATACGAGATCAATAACGGACAGGTTTATTTAAAAACCGAAATGGGAGATATTCCTCTTTCTGTTTTTGGAGCGCATAATCTTTTAAACCTTGAAGGAGCAAGACATATTTGCCACACGTTGGGAATTATGGATGAAGATTTCTATGATGCGATTATGAGTTTCAAAGGCGCTTCAAAACGTCTTGAAAAAGTAGAAAGAGAAGACAAAGGAATACTTTACAAAGACTTTGCGCACGCACCGAGTAAAGTGAAAGCGGCTGTAAAAGCTTTCTGTGAGCAATTTAAAAATGAGAAAAAATACGGTTTCCTTGAACTTCATACCTATTCAAGTTTAAATCCAGTGTTTTTAGAGCAATATGATCACGCAATGGACGGGTTGGAAGAAGCGATCGTTTTCTATTCCGAAGATGCTTTAAAAATCAAAAGAATGGATCCTATTTCACCTGATTTGATTAAAGAAAAATTTAAAAATGAAAATCTAAAAGTATTTACCAATGCTGAAGAACTTCACGCTTATTGGGAAACGTTAGATAAAACTAACGGTGTTTTCCTGATGATGAGTTCGGGGAATTTTGGTGGTTTAGATTTAACTAAATAAGATTATTCATACAATATAAAAAGGCCGTCTCACGATTTGTGAAACGGCCTTTTTTATGCCTTTTAAATTTCATAGATTGAGTTGATAATCATATCTGAATTATACCTAATCTAAGAGAAAATTCAATCCTTAAATATCTACAACAACATTCAACATTTTCTGCTCCCATTCAGGATCTTTAGGATCAAAGAATAATCTTTTTCCTGTGTCTAAAGAACGAACAATATTCATTTCGTCTTCTGATAATTCAAAATCAAAGACATTGAAATTTTCTTCAATTCTAGACGGCGTCACAGACTTTGGAATCGCGCAGAATCCTTCCTGCAAATGCCATCTTAAAATAACCTGAGCAACCGTTTTATTATGTTTTTCAGCAATAGCTTTTAAAGATTCGTTATTCAACAATTCAGCATTTCCGTTTCCAAGCGGGCTCCAAGGTTGGGTAACAATATTGTTTTCTCTGTTATAAACCTGCAATTCTTTTTGTTGGAAAATTGGATGTAATTCGATCTGATTAACCACAGGAAGAATGCTTGAATTAGCTTTTAATTCTTCCAATTTCTCAACCGTAAAATTACAAACACCAATTGCTTTTATTTTTCCTTCATGATACAACTCTTCCAACGCTTTCCAAGCTCCTATAAAATCTGAATAAGGCCAGTGAATAAGATACATATCTAAATACTCCAGCTGCAATCTGTCTAAAGTTCTATGAAAAGCACTTGTAGCTTTGTCATAAGTAGTATCCTGAACCCAAAGTTTCGAAGTGATAAATAAATCTTCTCTGTTTACTCCACTATTTTGAATTGCCTTTCCAACGCCTACTTCATTTTGATAGATTGCGGCCGTATCAATCATTCTATATCCTGTTTGGATAGCTTTGATCACCGTATCTTCGCATACTTTTTGGTCATCAATCTGCCAGACACCGAAACCTAAAGCCGGAATGTCAACTCCATTATTTAATGTAATCACAGGTTGTCCTGTGTATGTTTTCTTTTGCATAATATTTTGTTTATTTTTTCTAAAGTCAAACAAATTTCCGATAAAAAATTGAAATTCTACTTACCAATTTTACTTTAGATTCTAATTTTTACAAAATATTTTACCTGCTATAATTCCTGTTTTTCATTTTAAAACTATAATTTCATAAGCAAAATTGAATATTAAAAATTATAAAATATGAGTATTTATTCCTTTACAAATTATACTTTTGCATCTTTAAATTAAAATAAACTAAAACCATGAAAATCAATTACAAGAAAATGGTACCTTTTATAGGTATTCTTTGTTCAAGTGCTATTACTGCACAAGCTCCGGCCATAGAATGGCAAAAATCTTTAGGAGGAACAAACTCCGATAGAGCACATACTATCATTCAAACAGCCGATGGAGGGTATATGATTAGCGGAGCATCTAATTCAAACAATGGGAATGTAACAGGAAATCACGGAAATCAGGATTACTGGCTTGCAAAATTAAATGCAACAGGAAATCTTCAATGGCAAAAATCTTTAGGAGGAACAGGAACTGACTATGGAAGTTCTATCATTCAAACTGCTGATGGTGGATATGTGGTTGCCGGAACTTCTGATTCAAACAATGGGAATGTAACAGGAAATCATGGACTTACAGATGGCTGGGTTCTAAAATTAAATTCTGATGCAGGAATTATTTACTGGCAAAAATCTTTCGGAGGAACAAATTATGACGTTATCAATCAAATGATTCCTACGACAGATGGTGGATATATATTTGCAGGAAATTCTTCTTCAAACAATGGCGATGTAACGGGAAATAACGGTTATGTAGATTATTGGATCGTAAAAATAAATGCTGATGGAAATCTTCAATGGAAAAAATCTTTAGGAGGAACAGGAGATGACAGGGCTATTTCTATTGTTCAAACCAACGATGGTGGATATGCTGTTGCCGGATATGCTGAAAACAACAATGGAGATGTAATAGGAAATCATGGTGGAAAAGATTATTGGATTTTAAAATTAAATACTGATGGAGGCGTTATTTTTTGGAAAAAATCTTTAGGAGGATCACATCAGGATTTAGCATATTCTATTAAACAAACTTCAGATGGTGGTTATATTGTAGCTGGTAACGCTTTTTCTAATGATGGAGATGTAACAGGAAATCATGATGGAACAGATGCTTGGATCGTAAAATTAAATTCTGATGGAAACCTTCAATGGCAGAAAGCTTTAGGAGGAACTAAGGTAGATGACGCTTCTTCTATCATTCAAACCGCTGATGGTGGGTATTTGGCTGTAGGAAGCACCACTTCAAATGATGGTCAGGTAACAGGATATCATGCCCCTTCAAGTACAGGTCCTGGCGAAGCACCTCTTTCTTATGATTATTGGGCTGTAAAACTAAACGCTACAGGAAGTATTCAATGGCAAAAGTGCTTAGGAGGATCAGGAAGTGATGAGGCTAGCTCTGTTATTCAAACTGCAGATGGCGGTTATGTCATTGCTGGAAGTTCAAATTCAAACAATGGCGACGTAAGTGGAAATCATGGAGATTATGATATTTGGGTCGTAAAACTTGCTCAAGATAATCTGGCAACTAACGAAGTTTTGAAAGATGATATAAAAGTTAATATCTTCCCTAATCCGACAAAAGATAATATTACTTTAAAGCTTGATTATTCTACACCGTCTATGGAGGTTACAATTACTGATATGCTAGGGAAAATCATCCATACTCAAAAATTAGAAGGACTGACAACAAAAATAAATACCAACAATCTTAAAAAAGGTGTTTATTTTTTAAACCTAATTGGAGGTAAGGAAAATGTGAGCAAAAAATTCATTAAAGAATAATTTATACTAAAAATTATTTGTTTACAATAGACCCCGTACTTCTTGTGCGGGGTTTCTTTACATATTAATTCCCTAAGTATAGTTTCTAATTCTTTACTTTTGTGAAAATTTCACCCAATATCAAATTCAATAAGAATTGCTATTTCGGAAGACTATTCCAAAATCATGGAAATTTGGGAGTCTGCCGTAAAAGCATCCTTGCTCATGACCTGTCTGAATAATCCTTTGATATGAGCAATCTCAGATTGATAACTCGTATTTTTTCTACAACCAAAATACAGTGTATTTTCTAATTTTTTTTCTCCTTCCCAAATCAGTTTTACTTCACCGTTTTCTATTTCATTTTTACATAAAAAATCGGGAATCACAGCCAATCCTTTTCCTCCTTTCAAACAACGAATGATTGAATTTAAATTAGGAACGATATAATTTGCTCTGAAATCCGGTTTATGTCCAAAATTCAAGGTCCAGAACTGGAAGAGATGCTCCATATCTCCCGTTGTTCCGTACCATTTTTCTTCCTTTAACCAACTTTCAATCTGCTCTTTATCTTTTGTTTTTAATACTTTTTTGAAACTTTCCGTATCAACATCTTTTCCGCCCACCAAAATAATCTGTTCAGATGAAAAAGCTTCATGTTGAATATTAGGAGAAATTCCCTTTTTAGGCGTAATAATCAGGTCTAAAATCCCTTTATCCAGCTGATCCAACATTTCGGGATATTCTCCAAAACTTATTATTAAATTAAAAGGCAAGGAAGAAACATATTGCTCCAAAGTGGTCTGAAAAGTTTCAAAACACATTCCCACACTTATCGTTGGCGTCGTTTTCTCTGTAGATTTCTGAAAGTTTTTCTCAACATCTTCAAGTTTAGTCAATGGATCGGAAACTGCATTGAATAATACTTTTCCTCTTTCCGTCGGATGCATTTTTCTTCCGGTTCTGTCGAATAATTTATATCCAACATATGCTTCTAATGAGCTTAAATGAAGACTCACTCCGGGTTGTGATATGAATAAAGCCTCTGCTGCTCCCGTTAATGTTCCGGTTTTGTAGATTGCTTTAAACGTTCTGTACCATTCTAAATTTACCATAATTTATTAATTTAGTGAATAGTCAATTTGTTTCGCAGTGAATTATGAAATTCTTCAGCTAAAAAAAATTGACAAGCAAAGCGAATTGACCATTTATAATTCATTTATTACTTTAATGATACAAAGTTACAAAATAATCAGAAAACTGATAGTTTTTCGTTTCTTAAAAATGAAGCATAATAATTTGGAATTTCACTCTCTTCGATTTTTTGAGCAACTTCTTCAAGCGGATATTCTAGCTGAATAATTTCAGGAGTAATATTATCTTCATCCAACGTTAAAATTACGTAGGAAGCCAATCTGTTTTCTTCTCTTGATCTACCAACGGAGCCACTATTAATCGCCCATTTACCATCAAAATATTTTTTAAAAGACAAATGAGTGTGTCCCATAATGACAACATCCGACTGAGAATCGTTTAATAAATCAATAAAAATATTATCATTTTCAGATTCATACAAATAGGTATCATTGCTTTTTAGGCTTGAATGGACTAACTGAATATTCCAATGTTTTTTTCCAATTTTATAATTTAATTTTAAGTGAAAAGGCAATTCCGACAAATACTTTTTATTCTCTTTTGTAATGTATTTTTTAGAATGATCAATCGCCAAAAATCTTGCAGCAGTTTCTTCCTCAGAATGCTTCGTTAAAGGAATTACAGGAATATCGAAAGCAATTCTTTCATCATGATTTCCCATTAAACAAGGAATATTCAGATTTTTGATCTTTTCAATCACTTCATTTCCCCACGGTGCAAAATCAACCAAATCTCCTAAACAGAATTTCTGATGAATTCCTCTTTCTTCAATATCATTTAACACTACTTCCAACGCAGGAAGATTTCCATGTACATCGCTAAAAATTGCTATCTGCATCCTATTTTATTCAAATTATTCAAACAAAATTACGTGAGAAATGTTAGAAACAGATTTAAAATCAATATGATATTTGAACATGAAATGGGAAGTTTAATTAGGTTGGAAGTTAGAAGCTGGGAGATGGAAGCCATTCCGTTTAAGATAATAACAAAGTACTTTTGAATTGTATTGAAGTTCCATTTAATTCTGTTATTGAACTTTTCGTGCTGGATAACTTCAATCTTCATGCTTCTAACTTCCAACCTAAACCATCACAATTCTGATACTTTGCTATGATTTATACTATTTTTATTATACAAAATCCCAACCTAACTTTGCAAAGTAAAATTTAAACAATCATACAACAATGAAAAAAGTATTAATCATTAACGGTGGACAAAACTTCGGACATTCTGGAGGAAAATATAATAAAACAATTGCAGACAGCACGTTGGAAGTTCTACAAAAATTTGAAAATGTAGAAGTAAAAACTACGACAATAGACGAAGGCTATAACAAAGACGAGGAAGTTCAAAAATTTGTATGGGCAGATGTTATTATTTATCACACTCCAATCTGGTGGTTCCAATTACCAAATGGATTCAAAAAATATATTGATGAAGTTTTCACTGCAGGTCATGCCAAAGGAATTTATATGAGTGACGGTAGAACTTCAGACAATCCGCAGACCAATTACGGAACGGGAGGAATGCTTGGCGGAAGAAAATACATGGTAACCACAAGCTGGAATGCACCTGAAACTGCTTTTACGCTTCCAGGAGAATTTTTCAATGAAACGAGTGTAGATAATGGACCATTATTTGGTTTCCATAGAATGAATGCCTTTGTTTCTCTAGAAAAAATGGAAAGTTTTCATTTCCATGATGTAGAAAAAAATGCAAATATCGAACGTGATATGAAAGTCTACAAAGAACATCTTACCAACATTTTTGAACAGGAATTAAAACCACAATTAGCCTAATGAAAATTTATCTTACCGCAGTAATTAAAGCAAAAGAAGAACACAGAACAGAAGTTTTGGAAGTTCTTCAAAATATGGTTTCAGAAACCAGAAAAGAAGAAGCCAACGAATTGTACACATTACATCAAGGAATTGAAGATAAAAACCACTTTATTTTCTATGAAATTTGGAAGGATCAGGAAGGTTTAACTCAACATAATCAGCAACCTTATATTCAGGCTTTTGGAGATTTGGTTGATGAAAAATTACAGGAAAAACCACAAATTTATTTAACTAACATTATTTAAATATGAAAAAATTAGCATTATTAATTCTTGCTTTATTTACGATAGGATTTGCTCAAGCTCAAACCAAAAAATCAAAAAATATGAAAAAGAAAATTTTATTTGTCATTACCAGTCATGACAAAAAAGGTGATATAGGCGAAAATACAGGATACTATCTGGGGGAAGTTTCTCATCCTTGGGAAGTTTTGCACAAAGCGGGTTACGAAATAGATTTTGTAAGTCCAAAAGGTGGAACTCCTCCCGTTGACGGATTTGATTTAAAAGATCCCGTAAACAAAGAGTTTTGGGAAAGCAAAGACAAAAGTAAAATTGACAATTCTTTGACTCCATCACAAGTAAACCCCGCTGATTATTCAACCATATTTTATGCCGGAGGTCACGGAGCAATGTGGGATTTTGCCGAGAATACAGAATTAGCCAACATTGCTTCAAAAATTTATGAAAACGGAGGAATTGTAGCTGCAGTTTGCCATGGTCCGTCAGGTTTGGTGAATATTAAATTGAACGATGGAAAATATTTAGTTGACGGTAAAAAAATCAATGCTTTTACCAATGAAGAAGAAGCTGAAGTGAAATTAACCAACGTAGTTCCTTTTCTTTTGGAAGATAAATTAAAAGAAAGAGGCGCAAAATTTGAGAAATCAGGACTTTGGCAGAATCATGTGGTGACGGATCAGAGAGTGATTACTGGGCAAAATCCTCAATCTGCAAAAAGTGTAGGTGAGGCTATTTTAAAGGAATTAAATAAGTAATTATTAAATATTTTAACCACAAAAGACTTTTACACTTAAGTTATTTTAAGCTAAAATTATTTTGTTGAAAAGAACACTTAAGTTTTTGAAAATCTAAGATTTTCGGCTTATGTGATCTTACTATTTTCAATACATTAAACTTTAAACTTTAAAACTAAAGTGGTCTAAAGTGTTTCAATAAAAACTTTTGTGACTTTTATGGCTAAATCAACTTAAAAAATTAAGAAAAAAAATGGAATATAGAAAATTAGGAAACACAGATCTGGAACTATCCGTCATTACGCACGGAGCCTTCGCGATCGGTGGAAATATGTGGGGTGGAAATGAGAAAAAAGACTCTATAGATTCTATCCATGCTTCTTTGGATCATGGCGTAACTTCTATTGATACTGCACCTTTCTACGGTTTTGGATTGAGTGAAGAAATGATCGGAGAAGCCATCAAAGGAAAAGACCGTTCAAAAATTCAGTTATTAACCAAATTCGGTTTGGTTTGGGACGGAAGCAACAATGGAAAAGGAGAATTTTTCTTCGACGCTAATGATGACGGAAAAACGCTTCCTGTTTATAAATTAGCTTCAAAAGAAAATATCATTAAAGAAGTTGAAGAAAGTTTGAAAAGATTAGGAACAGATTACATTGATCTTCTACAGCTTCACTGGCCGGACAACACAACGTGCATCTGTGAAACCATGGAAGCTATGGAATTACTGATTCAACAAGGAAAAATTCTTTCAGCCGGAGTAAGCAATTACAATGTTGAACAAATGCAGGAAGCTAACAGGACGTTGAATTTAGCAAGCAATCAGGTTTCTTACAGCATGTTGAACCGCGCGATTGAAAACGATTTGGTTCCCTATTCTTTGGAAAATAATTCTGGAATTATCGTATACAGTCCGATGGAAAGAGGTCTTTTGACAGGAAAATATTTCAAAGAAGATAAGTTAAAAGAAAACGACCACAGAAACGGATATTTTTCTCAGTTTGATCTTAATAAAGTAAAAACATTCTTAGAGAAAATTGAACCGATTGCTCAGGAAAAAGGAGCTACTCTTTCACAGTTAGTTTTGCGTTGGACGACTTTACAACCCGCAATCACAGTTGTTTTGGCAGGAGCAAGAAACGCTCAACAAGCCATTGAAAATGCAAAAGCAATGTCTTTCGATTTATCACAAGAGGAATTGAATTTTATTAATGCTGAATTGGGCAAACTTTAGTACACATTGTCATCCTATGTTTGCATTAGGAAAACATAAGATGACTTCATAACAAGAAAAAAGCGCTTCTCAACATTGGGAAGCGCTTTTTGGTAAATAACTTATTCTAGAAAATTTATTTTGCAATCGGCATGTGCGTGCTTATTGCAATTCTGTTCCAACCATTGATTGTAACGATTGCCATAATGATTTGGGCAATTTGTGATTCATCAAACAATTGGTTTGCTTTATAATACGTTTCTTCTGTAAGCCCTTTTTGGCTGATCAAAGTGATTTCTTCCGTCATTGCCAACAATACTTGCTCTTCTTCTGTGTAAAGTTCCAACGCTTCTCTCCAGGCATTTAAAAGATAGATTCTTTGTGGAGTTTCTCCATATTTCATCGCATCTTTTGTGTGCATATCCAAACAGAAAGCACATCCGTTGATCTGTGAAGCTCTGATTTTAATTAATTCTTTCTGAATATGGTTTAAAGAAATCGTCTGAAGATATCCTTCTAATCCCATCATTGCTTTGTAAGCTGCTGATTCTGCTGTCGCGATGTTTACTCTTGCGCTCATATTATTTATATTTATTTGATTAATTTTTCTTGATTAATTCGTCGATACTTAATGAAAACTGATGTTGACTCGCCAATAAAAACGCTCCCGCACTTCCTACCCAGACAGAATAATCCAGAGGAGCTTTAACTCCTAAAGCCATCGTCATCGATAAAGCGAAAATGAGTAGTAAAAAACCTGCGCCGTAAGCTGCAATCTTAGTTTTAAATCCAATAAGTAATAATAAAGGGAATAGAATTTCTAAAAAAGTGGCGAAATAAGCTGAAAATACACTTAAACTTTCAGGAAGAAAAGAAGTCAGTTGTTGGGTGTACTTTTCAAAATTCTCCCAGTTTCCCCAAGCTGAGTTTTTACCCCAAAATCCGAATCGGTCGGCAACTGCGGAAAGCATTGTCACAGAGATGGCTAACCTTAAAAATAGTTGTGGGAATTGAAAATCTTTTTTGCCTGTCATAATCGTTGTTTTTATTAACAGGGCAAAGTTGCAACTTCTAAATTGTAAAAATCTTAAACTGGTTTAAGAACGTAATTTTGCTCTGATTTCACTTAAATATTCCGGAGTAAAACCCAAAAAGGAAGCAATCAGATATTGTGGAATTCTTTGAATAAACCAAGGATACAAGGTACTGAAATGCACATAATATTCTTCCTTCGTCATCTCATAAATATAACGGATTCTTTTCTCTGCCGCTGCATAAGCAGTTTGATACACCATTCTGAAATAGCGTTCCATAACAGGATGCTTTTCTAATAAAAGTTCCTGAGATTGATAATCGATAGCCAAAATTCTGGAATTTTCCACAGATTGAATATTAAAGCTTGATTTCATCTGTTTTTCAAAGGCAAAAGTATCAGACATCCACCAGGTTTCGATAGCAAATTCCGTGGTTTGCTCTACTCCTTTTTCATTGATAAAAAACTTTCTCAGACATCCTTCCAAGACGAAATATTTAAATTTACAGACATCGCCTTCAAGCATCAGATTTTCTTTCTTTTTCACTTTCAGAACTTGAAAAAAAGAAATAATAGAAGCAAATTCCTCGTCATTAATCGTAATGAATTTATCTAAATGTGCCTTGAAAGTTTCCATTGTAAAATTTAGTACTCAAACTTAACTTTATTTTTTTAGTTTTACAATTCCAAAAAACATTAAATCATGGACATCGTTGCAAAAATTTTGATCGCCCTAGTCGCAATAGAACACATCTACATTCTTTGGATGGAAATGTTTGCGTGGGAAACAAAAGGAAAGGAAGTTTTCAAAGCTGCTTTACCTGCAGAAATGTTCAAGCCCACAAAAGGTTTAGCCGCTAATCAGGGACTTTACAATGGTTTTCTGGCTGCAGGATTAATTTGGTCTTTATTAATTGAAGATCCGAAATGGCAAACCAATGTTTCTCTGTTTTTCCTAAGTTGTGTCGCTATTGCCGGAATTTATGGCGCTATTTCTGCAACTAAAAGAATATTTTTCGTTCAGGCATTGCCCGCTATTTTGGGAATTATTGCTGTTGTTTTGAGTAATTTCTTTCATCTTATGCAGAGATAATTTTTTGTTTTAAAAACTTAAATTCTTCATATAAATCATTTTTTTAGCTAAATTTTTACAGCTAAATTTCCATGAATTTTTCATTCCATCATCAGGCTTAAAACCAGCTTTTTAGGCCTTAAAAAATCCATTTAATATATAATTCGTAAATTTGCACTGTCATAAGAAATTGATACACAGCTTTTTTATGCTGGCCTGCATTTTGATGAAATGTAGAAATCTAAGTTGTTCAGTACACATATCTGTAATTACATCATCAGTAATTTATTTGTAGAATCTCATTAAAAGATTAACTTCTTTTTTACTTGATTCACTCTTTTTCTAGAGTATAATCTATTTGAAATATTTAAAATATAAACATAAGGCTACAGGTTTTTATGCTCATATTTTATTGTAAAAAGTTTTTATCATTAAAAGCTATTACAGACTATTTTGTACTATCGTTATTAGCAGAACAACCAAGATTAAACGTATAATCATTAATTGATGTACAGTTTCTTATATCATTTATAAATCAAATATTCTGAATATGGAAAAAATTGAAAACGGTAGAAAAGTAAAACTTAAAGTTGAAGATCTGACTATTATTTTTGGCAAAAACAAAGAAAAAGCACAGGAACTTTTAGACAAAGGTTTTTCCAAAAAGGAAATTCTTGAAAAAACGGGTTGTACTGTTGGAATCAACAAAGCTAGTTTTGAGATCTACGAAGGTGAATTTTTTGTCATCATGGGACTATCAGGAAGTGGAAAATCTACTTTGCTGCGTTGCCTAAACCGACTGAATGAGCCTACTTCAGGAAAAGTATATATCAATGATGATAATATTACCGATAAAAATAATAAAGAGCTTCTGGAAGTAAGAAGAACCGAAATGAGTATGGTATTCCAAAAATTTGGACTGCTACCCCATCATAATATTCTAGACAATGCAGGCTTCGGATTAGAAATCAGAGGTGAAAGTAAGGCTTCTCGTGATAAAAAAGCTCAAAAAGCATTAGACATCGTAGGTTTAAATGGTTTTGAAAACCAGTTTCCATCTCAACTTTCAGGAGGTATGCAACAGCGAGTAGGATTAGCAAGAGCATTAGCTAACGATCCTGAAGTTCTATTGATGGATGAAGCTTTCTCCGCCCTTGACCCTTTGATCAAATCTGAAATGCAGGATCAGATGCTTGAATTGCAGGATACATTACAAAAAACCATTGTCTTCATTACCCATGACTTAGACGAAGCCATTAAAATTGGAGACCGTATCGTCATTATGAAAGACGGTGTGATAGAGCAAATCGGAACAGCTGAGGATATTTTAACCAATCCTGCCAGCGACTATGTAAAAGCTTTTGTGGAAAAAGTTGACCGTAAAACAATCATCACCGCCAAATCTTTGATGTTCGACAAAGCTACCGTCGTACGTTTCAGAAAAGACGGTCCTGAAGGTGCCTTAAGAAAAATGAGAACAACCGGTTTGGAAACCTTACCAGTCGTGGATTTTCAAAATAAATTCTTAGGATTTGTAACGCTTAATGATGTTGTAAGAATCGCAAAGAAGAAAGAACCTACGGTAGAATCAATTATCAACAGCAATGTTCCGTCGGTTTATGCGGAAGCAACTGTTGAAGAAATGTTGCCGCTAATTTCCGGAAGTAAATCGGCCATCGCTGTGGTAGACGAAAACAATAAATTTTTAGGTCTTGTTACCCAATTATCTCTCATCATAGAAGCTACAAAATTTAACGAAGAAGAAATCATAGAATTAAAAGAAATCGCAAACAATCAATAAAATGAATAAAACTATAGATATTGGTCAATATGTAGAAACTGCAATCAATTGGCTCACAGAAAATGGGAAACCTGTATTCGATGTCATAAAACATGTAGGAAACTCCTCAATCATGGGAATTGAATGGGCTTTGGTAAACACTCCATTTTATGTTATCATTCTCCTTTTTACATTATTGGCATGGTGGAAAGCCGGAAAAGGCATCGCTATTATGACCGTAACCGGACTTACTTTAATATTTTTAATGGGATTATGGAGAGAAACCATGGAAACCCTGGCCCTTATTTTTGTCGCAACCATTACCGCGTTGGTCATCTCTGTTCCTTTGGGAATTTGGGCGGCTAAAAGTAAATTGGCTGCAAAAATCATCCGCCCGATGCTGGATTTAATGCAAACAATGCCTGCATTCGTTTATCTAATTCCTGCTGTATTATTTTTCAGTATCGGTAAAGTTCCGGGAGCCTTTGCAACTATTATTTTTGCAATGCCGCCAGCCGTACGATTAACGACCTTGGGAATTGAAGCAGTTCCGAAAGATATTGTAGAAGCAGCACGAGCTTTTGGAGCTACCAACCGCCAGATTCTATTTAAAGTAGAACTTCCTTTAGCCATGCAAACTATTTTGGCAGGGATTAACCAAACGATACTTTTATCATTATCCATGGTCGTTATTGCCGGAATGATTGCCGCAGGTGGTTTAGGTGAAAAAGTGTTGGAAGGAATTAATAATCTGGATATAGGATTAGGATTTGAAAGTGGATTATCCGTGGTGATTTTAGCCATTATTCTAGACCGAATTACTCAAGGATTTGTAAAGAAAAAACAATAAGATGAAGGAATTAAAATACTTATTTTTTCCAATTTTAATAGCCATATTTGGTGTATTAAATTCATGTGAAAATATAAAAAACTCTAAATATATAACCATCGGAATGGTAGACGGCTGGGCAGAAGACGTCGCTATGACACACGTTGCCAAAGCCGTTCTGGATGAGCAAGGATATCACGTAATTATTCAGAAAGCTTCAACAGATATGATTTTGGCTTCGATGAATAATGAAGATACAGACCTTTTCATGGGAGTTTGGTTGCCTTACACGCATGCTAAAAAAGTTGCTAAATTTCCGGGATTAATTAACCTCGGAACCAATTATGACAACGGCCGTATAGGATTGGTGGTTCCTGAATATGTCCCGATTAATTCGATAGAAGAATTAAATCAGCATCAGGATCAATTCAATCACAGAATCATTGGAATTGAAAAAGGTGCCGGATTAACATCTGGAACGGATAAAGCCATTATTGATTATCAACTGGATTATAAACAAATCAATTCCTCCACCATTGCCATGATTACGGAACTACAAAATGCGATCAAACGTAAAGAATGGATTGTTGTAGCGGGATGGCAACCCCACTGGATGTTTGGAAAAATGAAGCTTAAGTTTCTGGAAGATCCAAAAAAGACATTTGGAGAAGCAGAACAGATTAAAACCTACAGCAGAAAAAGCTTTGTCAAAGATCACCCAGAATTGGCAAAATTCTTTTCTAAAGTACATTTTGATGATGAAAATATGGCTGATCTTTTAACTAAAATGGAAGACAGTAAAGACAAAGAAGCCACGGCTAAGAAATGGGTGGAAGATCATTCTGAGCTTGTGAAATTATGGTTGGATAAAAATTAATGTTAATAATTCTCTAGCTGATTTTTTTGAATTTTTAAGAATTCACTTTATGCATAAATCATCCGCTAAATCAAATAAGAAATATAAGTTGGTAAACGCTAAGGCACAAAGAATGAAATGATATACTGTTTTAAGGCGCAAGAAAATCAAAGATTTTCATCAAACGTTATAATATGCATCCCTAAATTTTATCGCAGATAAAATCCTTGCGCCTTAAAACAGATAGTTGTTAAAAGCTTTGCGCCTTTGCATTAACCAACAAAATAAGCAGAACTACAAAGCAAAAATTTCCAACAATTTCTGCTTCATTATTTCAGGTTTAAATTCTCCTTCATGATAATACACCAAGTTTTGTTTTGAATCTAAAATAATCCACAACGGATAAACAGGCTGTTTTTTATTTTTAGATAAAGCCAACGCCAATTCATGAATTCCTGAATTTCCGTTCGGCAAATAATTGAATTCTTTTCCCTGAAAATTGATATTATCTTTCGTTTTTTCCGCTTCGAAATTGATGAAATAAAAATTGTCATTGATCATTTTAACCAAATCCTTGCTTTTATTTAATTGAAAAGATTCAATCTTACACACTGCACACCAATCTGTATAAAGATGAATAATGGTAGGTTTTGGCGTTTCTTTCTGTAGAATTTCCAAGTCAGAAAAAGTGCCTGTCTTTATCTGCGAGAGACAAAGACAAGGCACAAACATTAAAAATAAAAATATTTTGAAATTCTTCATTATTTTGTTTTTAAATCTTTTTTTTAAACGCAAAGTTTTAATTTTCTCTATTTAGTAAAAGTGAGCAAAGATGAATCAACAAGTTGATTTGATGAAGCTATTACTCTAGCTTCGCGAGGCAAATTTATTTGCCTTTGCTTTCTAAAGAAAAATATTCTAATTATAAATCTTTGCGTCAAAAAATCTTTTTATAATGTTAGCCAATCTTTATTTCAAAGTATATTTTACACCCAGAAACCCTCTAATTCTCTGCATCGGAGCATATCCGTAAGTGGTATCAAAAGTATAATGATTAGGATTGTTGATCGGATCATCAACATGCTTATCAAAAGGGTCAAACGGTCTCATCAACGGATCTTTCGGAGTAAAATTGAAGAGGTTTTTCACTCCGCAATACACTTCAAACCCAGATTTAAAACTTTTGGAAACCTGAATATTCGCCAACGTATAAAACGGAGAATATTCCGGTCGGTAATCATTCGGTAAAACAGGCAATCGCATCGGGCCATAAAACTGTCCAGTGAAATCAATCACTAAATTGTTTGAAAATTTATAGGTCAAACTATACGTTCCGCTCCATTTTGGAGCATGAAGCTGTTGAACTTTTTCTTCTTCTCCATCAAATTTTTGATAAACATCAAGGTAGGTCACTCCCAAATTAACACTCAAAGGAAAACTGAAACTGAAATCAACATTCACAGAAGCACCTCTTGAAATGCCGTATCCGTGAAGATTATCGTAAATGATTTTCTGAGGATCTGTATCAAAATCACCGACAATTTTATTGCTGAAATAGGTGTAAAATGCAGAAGCATCCAAATTAATTAACTTGCCTCCAACAGGAATTTTCCAGACATAATTTAAATTTCCATTGATTGATCTTTCTGGTTTTAAATTAGCTTTAATTACCACTTCACGGGATCCAGTCAAAGCTGCATGGTCTTCTGTAAATAAATTTACCACTCGGAAACCTGTCCCAAAATTAAATCGCAACGTATGATAAGGATTCGGAGAAAATTTCCACGCAAACCTCGGTGAATGCACAGAATGATGGATTCTATCGTAATCATATCGATAACCCAACAACAACGTATTTTTATCATTAATCTCCCACTGATCCTGAATAAAAGCTCCCAAAATCGGCGATTTCATCGGCTCATTCGTCACTCCGTCTCCGGATAAAGTTCCGGGTGTATTGTCATCATAAAAAGTTCTTTTGTAAGTAACCCCAGCAATCAAATCATGACTTCCCAATTTCTTATCCCAATACGTCTGAACAAAGGCTACTTTTTGTGTGGCATCAAACGGATTACTTCCATAAAAAGAATTTTGGTCATGAAAATTATATGAAAACTGAGTAATAATATTTTCTTTCATCGGCCATTGATACATCCCGAAAGCCTCTACTCTATTCGTATAAATACTTTCACCATACACTTCATTGCTTCCTCGGTAAGATTTATTCCACTGCATTTCTCCACCAAAACGGTCTTCATACAAATATCTCAGTGCAAAACTCGCCATCCTGTTTTCCTTTCTTTGGAAATTCCATTTATTGAAAACTGAAATTCTATTTTGTAAAGCCGAATCTGTGAAATTATCTTTATTTTGATCTATTTTTTCATTAAAACTGAAATAATTTAAACTTAATAATGAAGCGACATTTTTTCCAAAATTAAATTTTGTTGAAAGATCCAGATTATTTTCTCCCCAACTTGTTGTCATAAGATCGACACTCAATTTTGGAGCGGTCAAAGCATTTTTTGTGATAATATTAATGACTCCGCCCATCGCTTCAGATCCATAAAGAGAAGATGCAGGGCCTTTTACAACCTCAACTCTTTCAATCAAACTATTCGGAATTCCGCTTAAACCATACACGGTAGAAAGCGAACTTACAATTGGCATTCCATCAATCAAGATCATCGTATAAGGCCCTTCCAAACCATTGATGTGAATATCTCCCGTATTACAAACCGAACAATTTAATTGAGGTTTTACGCCGTTTACCATTGCAATAGCCTCGAAAATATTTGGAGTCGGATTTTTCTGAAAAAACTTCTGACTGTAAATTTCCACTGCCACCGGACTTTTAGATCTGCTGATCGGTTTTATGGTTCCGGTAATCACAACATCATCGATCAGTTTTGTCCTTTCTTCCCGTTGTGAAATTTTTACAGAATCAACCTTTTTTGATTGATTTATATTCAAACTATCCGTTTCCTGTGAAAAACAATAGCCTGAAAAAAAGATGGCAGAAAATAATATTCGCTTCATGAAATTAAAATTGTTAGACAAAACTAACATTTATTTTTAGAACAGCAAAACTCTATGAAAAATATTCTTAAAAACAATTCATGAAAAATTATTAAATTTGAGAAACTACATATAAAAGTAAAATGCGATATAACCAGTCGGGAAAAATCCCACCAAAAAGACATACTATTTTTAAGTCTCCGGAAGATAAATTTTACTACGAACAGCTTTTCGGAACGGAAGGTTTTCATGGAATCTCCTCATTGCTATACCATATTCACCGTCCGACTCAGATAAAATCTATTGGGGAACCAAAAGATGTAACTCCGAAAATCGCCGTTGATAAAAACGTAACGCCAAGAATGTTTAAGGGAATGAATGTAACTCCTGAAGACGACTTTTTGGACAGCCGCAAGATACTTTTGGTGAACAATGACCTTAAAATGGGATTGGCAAAACCAAGAAAATCGATGGATTATTTCTACAAAAATGCAGAATGTGACGAACTTTTATATGCTCATAACGGAAGCGGAGTTTTGAAAACTTTTGTAGGAAATCTGGATTTTTCTGTTGGTGATTATCTGATTATTCCGAGAGGAACAATTTATCAGGTTGAATTAAACTCTGACGACACCGTTTTCTTCGTAGTGGAAAGTCACTCTCCTATTTACACTCCAAAAAGATACAGAAACGAGTTCGGGCAGCTTTTGGAGCATTCTCCATTCTGCGAAAGAGACATCATCGCACCGACTTTTGTTGAACCTAAAGACGAAAAAGGAGAATTTTTAATTAAAGTAAAAAAAGAAAATCAAATCACCGATTTCATCTACGCAACGCACCCATTTGATGTTGTAGGCTGGGATGGTTACTTTTATCCTTATAAATTTAATATTAAAAACTTCGAACCGATTACAGGAAGAATTCACCAACCGCCACCAGTTCACCAGACTTTTGAGGCACATAATTTTGTGGTTTGTTCGTTCTGTGCAAGAATGTATGATTATCATCCGATGGCAATTCCTGCACCTTACAATCACTCAAATATTGATTCTGATGAGGTTTTATTCTACACAGAAGGAGATTTCATGAGTCGTAATCATATCGATTTAATGGATTTCACGCTTCATCCGGGAGGAATCGTTCACGGTCCTCACCCAGGTGCTATGGAAAGAAGTATCGGAAAAAAATTCACAGAAGAATATGCGGTGATGGTCGACCCTTTCCGTCCTTTGAAAATTACTGAAGAAGCAATGAAAGTGGAAGATCCTTCATATAAAACTTCTTGGTTGGAAGAATAATTTGATACGAAAAATATTCAATATACTAAACCTAACAGGTTTTTGAAACCTGTTAGGTTTGAAAATATAAAATAAGGACTAAATACACATTTAGTCCTTATTTTTTTCTAGAATATGACAAATGTTTGAAAAAAATACAACCATTTTTAAAGCAAATAAATACAATATTAATTATCTTTAAGAGATAAAAATTAAAAACTCTAATATGTATAATTATATTAGCGCAGAAGAAGCAATTTATACCGTCAAAAGCGGAAACCGAGTGTTTTTTCATGGAAGTGCATGTACTCCAAATTATTTAATTGATGAATTGGCAAGACAATCCCACAGACTGCAAAATGTAGAGATGGTTTCTATCACTCAACAAGGAGCTGTAGAAATTGCCAAACCAGAATATAAAGACAGTTTTTTCGTCAACTCGTTATTTGTTTCCACACCGGTAAGAAATGCGGTTAATTCTGAAAATGGAGATTATGTTCCTATTTTTTTAAGTGAAATTCCTATTCTTTTCAGAAAAAATATTTTGCCACTGGATGTTGCTTTAATTACTGTTTCTCCACCGGACAAACATGGATTTTGCACATTGGGAACTTCGGTAGATGTTGCAAGAGCGGCTGTAGATACTGCGAAATTAGTTGTTGCAATTGTAAATCCATTAATGCCAAGAACGCACGGTGATGGAATGATCCATATCAGCAGAATTCACAAGTTGGTTTGGCATGAAGAAGAACTTCAAACCGTAGATTATGGTTCAAAGGTTGGCCCTGACGAAATGCTTGTAGGGAAAAATGTTGCTGAATTGATTGACGACAGATCAACCTTACAAATGGGTATCGGAACTATTCCTGACGCGGTTTTAAAATGTCTGAGCAATCATAAAGATCTTGGAGTACATACCGAGATGCTAAGTGACGGTGTTATCGATCTGATTCAAAATGACGTTATTAACAATAAATATAAAGGTTACCACGATAATAAAACAATCACAAGTTTCTGTTTCGGAACAAGAAAACTGTACGATTATGTAGATGATAATACTGTGTTCGATTTCAAAGATGTGAGTGATGTTAATTTCCCGATTAACATTATGAGAAACAACAAAATGGTTGCGATTAATTCTGCTATTGAAATTGATCTTACCGGACAGGTCTGCGCAGATTCTATCGGAACCATGCAATACAGCGGAATCGGTGGTCAAATGGACTTTATGAGAGGTGCTGCCTTGAGCGAAGATGGAAAGCCCATTATCGCCATCACTTCAAGAACTAAAAAAGGCGTTTCAAGAATTGTCCCTTTCCTAAAACAAGGCGCGGGCGTTGTTACAACGAGAGGTCACATTCATTGGGTGGTCACGGAATACGGAACAGCCTATCTTTACGGGAAAAATTTACGCCAGAGAGCGCAGGAACTGATCAGCATTGCACATCCCGATGACAGAGAGATGTTGGAAAGAGCAGCTTTTGAAAGGTTCAAGTGTTAATATTGAAATTATTCTTTGATTTAAATTATTTGACATAAAAAAACCGTATTTTTAACTTAACATAAACAAAATCATAAAAAAGCCTTAAAGTTTTGGCAGTATTTTTGATAAAATCACTTTTAAAATCTAGAACTTGAAGACTATATATAATTCGATAAGGGAGGAAGTCATAAAACATTCTAAAGTAAAAAACTCAGTTTTAGGGAATGTTGACGAATGGAAAAGAAGCCATTATATAATTCTTTCTGAGATCATCAAAGATGAGCTGTCGGAATCTGAAGAGATGAAGGGCGGAAAAAAATTCGAAATAGGAAACACTATTTCGCATGTTACCTTACAACGTTTTTTTGAAAATGATTATCAGGATAAAACCCATAATGATTTAAGGTTTTTAAAAACTTTAGATAAAATATGTATTTTTTTAGGTTATAAAGACCTCAACGCTTACATACAGTTTATAAAAGAGAAAAAACAGGAAAATGATTCAGATGATCAGGCATTTTTAAAACAAATGGTTTATGATTATTGTGCTACTGTTTTTGAGTTTTATAAAAAATTCCCTAATCATGAAACAGAATTATTCAAACCATTGGTTTTTGATGATTCTCCGTTTTTGGAAAGAGCATCACAATTCAGCAGAGAATTATGTGAACGAGATTTTCAGTTGGTGACAAAAAACAACCGTTCCAACTTCGAAGTTTTCGATATTCATATTGTTACTGATGAACCGGATAAAAAAATATTAGAATCTCAGGAATTCTGGAATCTTTTATTTAAAGTTGGAGAATCTGGCGAAGAACATTTTGTAAATCAACTTAATACACAAATCTATTTCATAAAAAAGATAGACAACATCTGGAAAATATGGGACAATTACAATCCCGACGCAGGAAGATTAAACAAGAAAATCGAATAAAATAAAAAATGAAAGCCGTAGAGATCTACGGCTTTCACATTTTCGAAATATTTTTTTTCCACTTGCTTTGTGTACACAAATGTAAATAACCTAATCGTGATATAAGAAACTTAAATATACTTAAATGAACTCTTCTTTATGATTATGTTAACTATCTTCAAGGATTCACCATTATTATTTTTAAGGTTTCAGGGAATTTTGTATTTTGCATACCTATAAAATAAAAGTAAAAGAGAAAATATGTCAACACTTACATTTGCCGAAAAAATTGCTCAAGCAGAGAATTTTTTGCCTATTAATGGTACAGATTACATTGAGTTTTATGTTGGAAATGCTAAACAGGCTGCTCATTATTACAAAACCGCTTTCGGTTTTCAGTCTGTGGCATACGCTGGTCCTGAAACAGGAGTAAGAGACCGTGCATCTTATGTTCTTCAACAAGGAAAAATTAGACTGATCTTAACGACTGGTCTTAAGTCTGACTCACCAATCAACGAACACGTAAAAAAACACGGAGATGGAGTAAAAGTATTGGCACTTTGGGTAGATGACGCTTACCAAGCTTTCGAAGAAACTACAAAAAGAGGTGGAAAACCATATTTAGAGCCTGTAACTTTAACAGACGAGCATGGTGAAGTAAGAATGTCCGGAGTTTACACTTACGGAGAGACTGTTCACATGTTTGTAGAAAGAAAAAATTACACAGGTCCTTTCATGCCTGGTTACCAAAAGTGGGAAAGTGCTTATCAACCGGAAGACGCAGGTTTATTATATGTAGACCACTGCGTTGGAAATGTAGGTTGGGACAGAATGATTCCTACCGTAGAATGGTACGAAAAAGTAATGGGATTTGTAAATATCCTTTCTTTTGATGACAAACAGATCAACACAGAATATTCTGCATTGATGTCTAAAGTAATGTCCAACGGAAACGGATTCGCAAAATTCCCGATCAACGAGCCTGCAGAAGGTAAAAAGAAATCTCAGGTAGAAGAATATCTTGATTTCTACGAAGGAGAAGGTGTGCAGCACATCGCTGTAGCTACAAAAGACATCATCCACACAGTAACTGAACTTAAAAAACGTGGTGTAGAATTCCTTTCTGCTCCACCAGAAGCATATTACGACATGGTTCCTGAAAGAGTTGGCCATATCGATGAAGATCTAAAGAAATTACAGGATTTAGGTATACTTATTGATCATGATGAAGAAGGATATCTTTTACAGATCTTTACGAAGCCTGTTGAAGACCGTCCTACTCTTTTCTTCGAAATCATTGAAAGACACGGTGCACAGAGTTTTGGTGCCGGTAACTTCAAAGCATTGTTCGAAGCATTAGAGAGAGAGCAAGAGAAAAGAGGTAATCTTTAATTAAAAAATACAATTACAAGTTTTGTCAGGATTCAGAGTCTTGGCAAAACTTTTTTATAAACACATTATATGAAAAAATTATTTATCGGGGTTTTATTTTTGGGAGCATTGGGTTTAAAAGCTCAATACGGATCAATGAATGAAATTCTTACCATCCTTGAAGAAAAAAAAGGCATCAATCAACATCTGGAAAATGAAAGTGTAGACAACAAAAAATTTGTTTTCATTAAAGACGCGGAAGACCACACAGAAAGGGATTTTATTATTATTAAAGGAAATAACGCTACCTACGTAGAAGTTTTTGATGATAAAGCTACCGGAGAAACAAGCTCAAATGTTTTCACAGGTGATATTATCAGAAAAAAGAACATTCTTTCTCTACGGGCGAATATGCTTGAAAATAAAAGAGTTCCCATTCCGGTTACCAAAACTTTACTGCTTACAAAACAAAAAGATATTCTGTATCTTATTGACATCAACACCAAAGACAGATGGATCGATGAAGCATCGTATTCAAAAAAATAATATAAATCTTGGAAGAACACTCGTCATTGCGCATAGCATAAGTTTATGCTGAGCCTGTCGAAGTAAGCAATCTTTTTAATAATCTAAACTAAATTCAAATCTTATGAAATCATTTGTAGAGTATTCCTCCAATTCGGACTTTTCAATACACAATATTCCTTTCGGAGTAGCAGTTTTTAACAAAGAATATATCGGATGTTGTACAAGAATCGGAGATCAGATCGTTGATCTTGCGACGTTGTATGACCTTAGTTATTTTGAAGACATTGACGGATTAGAAGACAATGTTTTTGAAGCCTATACCTTAAACGAATTTATTGAACTGGGAAAACCTGTTACCAATGCTGTTCGTTTAAAAATTCAGGAATTATTACTTGAAGGTTCTATCTTGTCTAAAGACCAGAAAACCATTGAAGACGCTTTCTATGATTTGGATAAAGTAAAAATGATGATGCCGGTTCACATTCCGAACTACACTGATTTTTACAGCAGCATCGAACATGCAACCAACGTTGGAAAAATGTTCCGTGACCCTGCAAATGCATTGTTGCCTAATTGGAAACATTTACCTGTAGGATATCACGGCAGAGCTTCATCAATTGTGGTTTCAGGAACGGATATTAACCGCCCAAAAGGTCAGACGAAACCTGCAGATGCAGAAAAACCAGTTTTCGGACCTTCAAAACAATTGGATTTTGAATTAGAAATGGCTTTCATCATCAATAAAAATACAGACATGGGTGAAAGTATCTCTACAAAAGAAGCGGAAGACGCTATTTTTGGAATGATTATTTTCAACGACTGGTCTGCAAGAGATATTCAAGCTTGGGAATATGTTCCACTAGGACCATTTTTAGCTAAAAACTTTGGTTCATCAGCTTCTCCTTGGGTTGTAACATTGGAAGCTTTGGAGCCTTTCAGAACGGCTTCTCCTACACAGGATCCTGAAGTTTTAGATTATTTAAAATTTGAAGGAGATAAAAATTACGATATTAATTTAGAGGTTTATTTACAGCCGGAAAACGGTGAAGAAAATCTGATCTCTGAAAGCAATTATAAATTTATGTATTGGAACATGACGCAACAACTGGCTCACCACACTGTAAATGGTTGTAACCTGGAAGTTGGTGATCTGTATGCAAGTGGAACGATTTCAGGAAGCGATCCAAAATCTTTCGGTTCTATGCTTGAGTTGACATGGAGAGGGCAAAATCCAATCCAATTAAGCAACGGACAAGAAAGAAAGTTCATCGATGATAACGACACTGTAACGATGAAAGCCTGGTCTGAAAAAGATGGTGTAAGAGTTGGTTTCGGTGAAGTAAGTGGAAAAATTATTCCTACTAAATAATAAAAATAATATTTAACCACAAAAGTCACAAAAGATTTTATGATTACACAATCTTATCTGACAGATTTAACATATAAGATAAATGGCGCCTGCATAGAAGTTCACAAAATTCTTGGCGCAGGCTTATTAGAAAGTGTTTATCATAAATGTTTGGAAGAAGAATTTAGATTGAGAAATATCAATTTTAAATCTGAATTTAAAATTCCTGTAGTTTATAAAGGAAAAGAAATTAATTGTGATTTCTTTTGTGATTTTATGGTTGAAGATTTAATTGTTGTTGAATTGAAAGCAGTTTCTATATTAAATGAAATTCATCGAGCACAACTTCTGAATTATATTAATTTGATGAAAAAGCCTAAAGGAATTTTAGTAAATTTTAATGTGAAAAATTTATACAATGACGGGCAAGAAACTTTTGTAAATAAATATTACGATATGCTTTTTTGATCTTAAAAGAATTAAGGCTCTTCATCTTAGACTAATTATCTTTTGTGTCTTTTGTGGTTCAAAATCTCATCAATACATAAGCTTTCAAACTTAAAATATTTTCTTAAAAAAATAAACTTTTGCCCTTTTCTTGGTCAAAACAAAAAAATATGAAAACAGCAATCCCATCCGAATTATCTTCCGTACAACTACAAACCATTATGCAAACAGCCGTTTCACCACGACCGATTGCATTGGCTTCAACGGTGGATAAAGACGGAAATCATAATTTATCTCCATTCAGTTTTTTTAATATGTTCAGTACGGTTCCTCCGATATTGATATTTTCACCATCGAGAAGAGTCCGTGACAATACTACAAAACACACATTAGAAAACGTTCTGGAAGTTCCGGAAGTTGTCATCGGAACCGTAAATTTCCCAATTGTACAGCAAATTTCTTTAGCTTCTACAGAATATGGTGACGGAGTAAATGAGTTCATCAAATCGGGCTTAACCATGAAAGACGCGGATCTGGTTCAACCTAAATTAATTGAAGAATGTCCTGTCAACTTTGAATGTAAAGTTTTAGAAATAAAATCTTTGGGAGATCAGGGTGGCGCAGGAAATCTAGTGATTTGTGAGGTTCAAAAAATCCACATCAGAGAAGAATATTTGAATGAAGAAGGAAATTTAGACCAGAAAAAACTTGATATGGTCGCTCGTCTCGGCGGAAACTGGTATTCAAGAAATAATGAAAATAATCTTTTTGAAGTTCCGAAACCGTTGGTAACAAAAGGAATTGGTTTTGATCTTCTTCCTGATGCTATCAAACTTAGTAATATTTTCACAGGAAATGATTTAGGAATGCTTGCCAACGTTGAGGTTTTACCTTCTGAAAATTGTCATGCAGACGAAAACATTCATCAAGAGGCTCAAAAATTATTACTGGAAAGCAAAATTGATGAAGCGTGGAAAATATTAGTCATTTAAGCATATTATATGAAAAACTCTATACTTTTATTTTTTGCTATTTTCACCTTACAATCATGCTACTACCCTGTAAAAAAGGATTACGGAATTTATAGTAGATCGCTTGTCTTTTCAAAAGATCAAAAATGGTTGATCAATAGAATTTATACAGATGTAGATTCTCATCATAGAGAAATGATGGAACAAGATGTTTTAAAATTTTTCAATACAATGAGCAATTCTAAAGCCTATACGCTCAATATGGCTAAATCCGAAAATATCATATTAAACAGAATTCCTTTTGAGCCTGAAATTGAAGATCTAGAAACACTAAAAAGCAGTACAGATTTCAATTTTCTGGTTAATATTTCAACCATAAAAGTTCGAAAAGATCTGGATACCGAACTTGGTCAACAGACAGAATATAAAAAGAATGAAACTTTCGCGATCATGGAAGTTTACGACATCCGAACCATGAAGAAAATATATTCTTTTAAAGCCTCTTCTGAGTTTTCTGTTGAGAAAGGAGAAAAAGCAACTATTTTCACTCCCACCAGTGAGATGATGACGATGAAGAATTTCAGACAATTACTGAAATCTATAAAAAAGAATGCCGTGAAAAGCTAAATTTAAGAGCTTAATGGTTCAATACAATAAAAGGAGTGAAAATTTTTCACTCCTTTCTTTATTCATTTACAATCTTATCGTTGATAAATTGAATGCATTTTTCAACAACTGTATTCAATTCTTTAGGCAAATTATTGTCTTCCCAAGGCTCTTTTGATCCAAACGTGTGATTGGCATTTTCAATTAAAAATAATTCAGAATTTGGGTTTAAAATATGAAGATGTTCCGCACTTTTCACACTTACGCTTTCATCATTTGCTCCATGAATAACTAAGATATGAGCTTTCGCCATTTCTGTAGCTCTTTCTACATCAAAACGATGTTCATCTTTTTCAAAATCTTTATAGAATTGATAGTAATGAGGCATCTCTTGCTTTGTTCGTCCGTTCAACACATAATAAACTCCTTTCGTTTTCCAGTTTTCCAAAGCTTCATCTTTCGGAAAACGTTCCAAAGTATCAACACTTGCTAACGTAATTAATCCATTAATTCTTTCATCTTCAAAAGTTTTAATAATAGAAATCCCTCCTCCTCTGCTATGCCCGATCAATATTATTTTCTGATCATCAATATTCGGATGCTTAACAAAATGATTAATCACAACACCTAAATCTGAAAGTTCTTTAGAATAATTATTATTTCCAAAAGCTTCAAGGTCTGCAAAATTATGAGGATCTTCAACCGTCGTTCCGTTGTGCGAAAAATTAAACTTAACAAAGAAAAGTCCGGCTTCGGCAAACTTTTCTGCCATTAAATCCCATGCTCCCCAATCTTTGTAACCTTTGTAGCCGTGAACGAAAATGACTAACGGTAATTTTTTATCTGTTTCCGGATAAAATGCGTCTGCAAGAAATTCTCTGGTTTCAGAATTTTGGATGATTATATTTTGTTGTTTTGTGATTTTCATGTTTTGATTTTGTCCTATTTATTTGTTGGTTAATCGCAAAGGCGCTAAGTTTTTATTTAAATTATGTTTTTAAGGCGCAAGAAAATCGGAGATTTTCATTTTAGTCATTTTATTTTAATGTTTAATTATTTAGACCCAATCAATTTTATCGCAGATAAAATCTTTGCGTCTTAAAACGTTCTGTTAAAAATTATTTGCGCCTTTGCGATTAACCAACCAATTTTCACTTAAAAATATTAAAAATACACCTAAACACAAAGTAAAATCTTATTTTTGCGATATGTTGGATTTAAGAACGGTAACCGTAATGCGTTATATTCTGCCACTTCGCGAGGGAGGTTCGCTTCCGGCTTTGGCAGAGGCTGATGATGATTTTAAATATGTTTTGAAATTCCGTGGCGCTGGTCATGGCGTTAAAATGTTGATTTCTGAATTATTAGGAGGAAAAATAACAGAAGTTTTAGGATTAAAAATTCCTGAACTGGTTTTTATCAATCTTGATGTAGATTTTGGAAGAGCCGAAGCAGATGAAGAAATCCAGGATTTATTGAAAAATTCTGAGGGACTCAATTTAGGACTGCACTATCTTTCCGGCTCGATTACATATGATTCGAGTATAAAAGTTGATCCGCTTTTGGCTTCAAAAATTGTCTGGCTGGATGCCTTTATTACCAATATCGACCGTACTTTTAAGAACACCAATCTTTTGATGTGGCATAAGGAATTGTGGGTGATCGACAACGGTGCGTCATTTTATTTCCACCATTCTTGGCAGAATTTTGACGTGGCAGCGAAAACTCCCTTCAAATATGTGAAAGACCACGTTTTGCTTCCACAAGCGAAACTGCTGGATGAAGCTGATACGTTCGCAAAAGAAGTTTTGAATGATACCGTTTTCAGAGAAATCGTTAATTTGATTCCTGAAGACTGGCTGCATTGGAATGACGCCGATGAAACGCCTGAAGAAATTCGCGAGATCTATTTCAACTTCCTGAAAACACGATTAGAAAATTCTGAAATCTTTTTAAACGAAGCCAAAAATGCAAGAGGATAAAATTTACGAATACGCTGTAATACGCTTGGTACCGAAGGTTGAGAGAGAAGAGTTTTTCAATGTCGGACTCGTTATGTTCTCAAAAAGAGAGAAATTTATCAAGGTGGATTATTATTTATGTCCCGATAAATTCAAATTAATGCACAGCAAACTGGATTATGACGACATCATTCAAAATCTGGAAAGCTTCCAAAAAACAGCAAATGGAGATAAAGACGGCGGGCCTATTGCACAATTTGAAATCCCAGAACGTTTCCGTTGGTTAACGGCTGTGAGAAGTTCTGTTGTTCAAACTTCAAGACCTCATCCGGGAAAATCTAAAGATCTGGAAAAGACTTTTGGTAAACTTTTTGAAGAGTTAGTAAAATAGCACTCTCTCAAAAAATATTATATGAAATCATTCATAAACAATACATCAATCTACAGGTTTTCAATAAACCTGTTTTTTATTTTATTTTTAAGTTCATTTATGTTAGGCTTTTCTCAGCTTCCATTTGAACCCAAAACTGGGAAAAGTACACTGTTACCGGAAAAGGCAAAAGTTTCTGAAAATATTATCTACAAAACCAATCAAAATGGTGATCAAATGGCTTTGGATATCTACACGCCAAAAGATACCTCATCAGAGAAACTTCCTGTTGTAATCTACGTCTTCGGAGGAGGATGGGTAAAAGGTGATAAAACCATACGATCTGAGACTTATATTGAAGATATGTTTCTAAAATTGGTTGAAAAAAAATATGCAGTAATTGCGATAAATTATACCTTATTAAACGAAAATATTCATTTTCCATTACCTCTTCAAGATACTAAAGACGCGGTAAGATGGGTGAGAAAAAATGCTGAAAAATATAATTTTGACACTAATAATATTGGATTATTCGGAGCTTCGTCGGGTGCTCATCTTTCTATGCTTGCCGCTTATACTCAAGATAATGAATTCGTTGGAAGCCCTGAACTCGCGCCTTATTCTGCAAAAGTAAATTATGTAGTTGATAATTTCGGGCCGGCAGATCTTAATACACTTCTTCATACCCGAATCGGAAAAATACCTGTTTTTTTCGTTGGATTAATATTTTCAGATAAAATCGTGACTTTAAGAGAAAATCTTGTCAATGGAATTTCCGGATATGACATTAAAAAAGAAAAAAGAAAAGTTGTAAAATATTTCAAAACCGTATCTCCGATAACGTATGCAGATACTGCTGTTCCGACTTTAATTGTACAAGGTGATAAAGATAAAGTAGTTCCTTTAAAACAATCTAAAAAGCTCAGCAGAAAGCTAAAAAAAGCCAACGTACAAAATTCTTTAATTATCGTAAAAGACGGAATGCACGGATTTGGAACGACTGACAAGAATTATTTACATCAAATTGATGATGAAATGGTAAATTTTATTGTTTCACAAAAGAAAAACTAATTAATTTCCAGGTTCATCATAAAGCTGACTTCCCCAAAACTGAATATCTCTTTCCGCCAAGTTTGAATTAAAAAATAAATCTTTTACTTCTTCTATAATTTTTTGAACAGCGTTAATATCGGTGGTTCTTATTCTTGTTTCGTGGTTTTCTTTTACACCGCTTCCTGTAAAATTAAGAGAACCTAAATAGGCAATTTCATCATCAATAACGTAAATTTTGCTATGAATAAACGTTTTATTGAAAGAATTTCCATTATTATTTGGAGAAACAAAAACCTTGAAAGGAAATAACTGTTTATAGGTGTAATGATAAACTTTGGTATTTCTAATTTTCTTAACCACAGAATCTCTCGCAAAAAATATCAGAACAACAATGATGAAACCAAGTCCATATTTCAAGTCTTTCAAAAGATACATTAAAGGAAACAAAACGACCGCCAATCCTATCATTGCAAAGAGTAGAGTTCCCGACAAACTCTCCAGATTATCTCTCGTTTCTTTTGCTTTCTGATCAACATGCTTGTTTTGAATAATGAGTTTGTGAATATTTTTTTCATATCCATAAAAATCTTCAATCTCATCACTCGTAATAAGTTTAATATTGATCCCTCTGGAATGAAGAAAAATCAGTTCTTTAATTAAAAAAGGAGAAAGATAGGGAGAAACAATTTTCACGTTTTTCTTAGCATTTCTAATATCCTGCATGAGCTTGGCACCAGCGCCCTTTCCCATGTAGATATCGCATACTGCATTATTATAAAAAGTTCCCATTCTTATTAAAAATTGAAGTTTTTCATTATTTGTTTTTGTTGTTTTTATCGGACAGCAAAAATAGTTCAACTTTAAATATTTTAACCTTTAAAAGTCAATTTTTTCTAAAATTAAAGTGAATATCTGTTTTTAAAGATTTCTTTTAACGCAAGGTTCGCTAGGTTTTTCTTTAAAATAATTGAGAATATTTTCGTTCGCAAAGGCGTTCTACTCAGCTAAGTTCACTGATTTTTCTTCAATTATGCTAAATTAAGGATAATGAAAAATTAAAAAAAAACGGATTCCCATAAAGAATCCGTTCCTAATAAATAATAATAGAAAGCTAAAAAAACATTTAAAAATTGAAATTAAGTCTTGAAAACAGATATCTACCATTCTGTCCAAACTGCGATGTAGAGCGCGAATAGATGAACTGATCGTTATTGGTAGATGCCGTAAGATTTTTTGTAGGATAAATATCAAACAAATTATTTACCCCTAAAGTAAGTCCAACATTTTTTGTAAACTGATAAGCCACAGAAAGATCCGTGATGATTTTTGGAGTGATTTGCTGATGTTCATTCGTCTCAACAATTCCGTTTCCGTTGGCATCAATGATATCCGGACTTGTTACTTTTCCGAAATAAGTATTTCTTAAATAAACAATTGTTTTCCCCCAAGAAAGCTGGTTTGATAAACTTGCTTTTACCCTTGGTACAGCTTCTTCCAAATAAATTCTTGAGGCTTCAGAAAAATAGACATTTTCTAAATTCGTTTCCTGTAAAGAACCTGAGGAATGAATATTTCCAACTTTTTTCGTCTGATTAAGATTGATCGCAAAATTGTTATCCAATTTCACTCCGGAAAACCTCAAATTATGACTGATAACCACATCTAAACCTTTTGTTTCCGTGTCAATTGCATTGGCAAATAGCTGAACTGCATTTACTCCGGCCGCATCAAAGGCTTCCTGTGCTGCTGCAGAAACCGCAGCTCTTGCAAACTGCCCTGTAAGAATAATTCGATTATCAATTCTTGTAAAATATCCATCTGCTGTAAATGTTAAATTAGCAGCCGGAATTTTATAGGTAAAACCTACACTTGCCGACTTTGAAGTTTCCTGTTTTAAGCTTGGAATACCCAATAAATTGGCAACTTTTGAATCATTGCTAAAAGTTCCAACCTCTTTTAAAACCCCGTCTGTAAACAAAGTAGACGTTACATTATAATAAATCTGATGAATTGATGGAGCTCTAAACCCCGTAGATCCTGCAAATCTCAAGTTAAAGTTTTTATCTAATTTAACTCTGGAAGCCAGCTTATAATTAAAAGTAGAGCCAAAATCAGAATAATTTTCATATCTCGCTGCTGCGTCTACCAATAACCAATCTGTGAAATTAAATTCCAGATCTGCATATCCTGCAACCGACTGGCGGTTTTTATCCACCGCATTTTCAGGTCTGAAACCTCCGAAAACCTGTGATCCTCCTGGCAGTACGTTTCCGAAGAAATCTGTTGGTCTTGCAGAACTGCCATTCCAAACATTTCCATTTACATCATATGTTGCATATGACGCTTCTTCTCCGGCCGTAATTTTGAAATTTTCATAACGGTGTTCTGCTCCGAAAGCAACATTAATTCCACTCCAGACATCATATTTTTTAGAAAAATCTAAATTGATTGTATTTTGTGAGAATCTTAATCCACCTGCACTAAACTCGCTTGGCGAGGCAAATCTCAACGATGTATTTCCTGTATTTTGAATAGTATAATCAAATGAATTTTGCCCGAAAGTATTGCTTAAATCAATATTCCAACCACTCCAATTTCCTTTAATTCCTGCAGAAAGCGACAAATCCTGAATATCCGTCCCAATCTGTGGCAAATATCCGTTGGCTGCCAATCCTGTAAACGTTCTGCTCTGATTAGGCTTTCTGTAAAAACCTCCGGAAGTACCTTGTCTGTAGCTGTAACCACCAAAAGTATAGACTTTCCAGTTATCATTTATTGGAATTTCAATGTTGGCAAATAACTGATGATTGCTAAGCTTAGACTGACCAACCTGCATATTGAAATCTTTTCTATCTTGACCTCTGTACGCTAATTCTTTATCAGTTACATCAAAATTTAATAAGGATTGAAGACCTTGCTGGATAACATTTCCATTACTGTCTTTTATATCTTGAATTGTGTTAGCATTCTGTATCGCCGACTGTTGTGTGGAACTAAAATAATTTACACCCTGAGCATATTGATGAATAGAATTAATAATTTGCTGAGAGTTTGGTATACTTCCGATATTCGTAAAAAGGGAAGATAAATTCACTCCATTATTCAAAGCGCGTTGTTCTATGGCGTTGTAAGCATTGTAAATCGTACCACTTTCTGTTCCTGCTCTGTAAGTTGGATTTCTGAACTGTGAAGTCCATGTTATGTTGTAAAAACCACCTTTTTTTCCTATTTTATTTCCGTAATTAAGATCAACCTGAATATTCTGTCCGTCAAAATCTCCGGTATGATCATTGCCTGTTGGCGTCAAATTACCTCCATAATTTACCTGTCCAGTTAGTTTTCCAGTATCTTTTTTCAATTCTAAATTGATAACTCCTGCAATCGCATCCGAACCATATTGAGCGGCAGCTCCGTCACGCAAAACCTCAATTCTGGTTAATGCAAAAGATGGAATTGAGTTTAAATCCGTTCCCACACTTCCTCTTCCAGGCGATCCGTTGACATTCACTAAGGCTGAAGTATGCCTTCTTTTTCCATTCACCAGAACCAAAACCTGATCTGGGCCAAGTCCTCTTAACTGGGCAGGATCGAGGTGATCCGCCCCATCTGCATTCGTCTGAATTGTGGACGTAAAAGATGGAGCAACCGAATTTAAAATCTGCGAAATATTGGTTTGCGGAAGAATAACCGAAGATTCTTTTACATTAAATACATCCACAGGAACCGGACTGTCAACTTTAGACCTTGCACCACTTCTTGATCCCAGAATTACCACTTCCTCTACATCTCCCGTCTTTAAAGTATCTTTTTGTTGAGCGTATGTATAAGTTCCCAAGAAAAAAAGTACGGAAACTGAAAAAATTGTCTTTTTATTTTTCATAGACTTTCTAAAATAATTAATAATTTATGTTTTTTTTGAGGAGCAAATGTAAATCATATTTATTAGTCTACAAAATTAATAGACTTTTAAATTGTAAAAATCTTTATCCTCTAAATTCATTAAATAAATTTTCCATCTAAAAATCACTGCCAATTTAATTTTTAAAGAGTAAAATGGTATTTCACCAACCGATCTTATGACAATCAATCATTTCATTTAAACATGATGTAAAAATGCTAACACACTGATTAATAATTAATAATAACTTATTATATTTACTCTTAAATAACACATAATATGATAAAATTAAATTTACTCGAAGAGACTCGTTTTGAAAAATTACCTGTCACTGTTTTTGAAAATCCCAAATCTGCTTCCATCAATGTCGCTCATCGCATCGCCAATATTATTAGAAAAAAACAGGCAGAAAATACGTTCGCTGTACTAGGCTTGGCAACCGGAGTTACTCCAATTGCAGTTTATAACGAGTTGGTGAGATTGCACAAAGAGGAAGGTTTAAGCTTTAAAAATGTAATCACTTTTAATCTCGACGAATATTATCCAATGCTTCCCAATGCTTCTCAAAGCTATGTTACCTTTATGAATGAAAACCTTTTCGATCATATTGATATAGAAAAAGAGAACATTCATATTCCGGATGGAACTTTACCTTTAGAAGATATTCCTGACTTTTGTTTAAATTATGAAAAGAAAATTGCAGAACTTGGTGGATTAGACATTCAAATTTTGGGAATAGGACGTACAGGACACATTGGTTTTAATGAACCCGGATCTGCACCAAATTCAGGAACACGTTTGGTTACGCTTGACGATCTTACCCGACGAGATGCTGCAAAAGATTTTGGCGGAAAAAGTTTTGTTCCCACGAAAGCAATCACGATGGGTATCGGAACCATTTTTAAAGCTAAAGAAATCATTCTGATGGCTTGGAGCCGTAAAAAAGCTTCCATTATTAAAAAAGCCGTAGAAGGAAAAATTTCAGGAAAAGTTCCCGCGACCTATCTCCAATTATCTAATAATGTAGAATTTATTCTGGATCAGCCTGCTGCTTCTGAGCTTACCCGTTTTGACACTCCCTGGCAGGTAAAAGATTGTGTTTGGACTGATGAATTGATTCACAAAGCCGTCATCTGGCTCGCCAATCATCTGCAGAAACCTGTTTTAAAACTAACAGAAGACGACTACAATAACAATGGAATGGCTCAGTTAGCCACCGAAAAAGGCCCCGTTTACAATATTAATATTCATATATTTAATAAATTACAACACACCATTACAGGCTGGCCTGGTGGAAAACCTAATGCCGATGACTCTCAACGTCCCGAAAGAGCCGAACCGTCTCAAAAACGTGTGATTATTTTTTCACCACACCCTGATGACGATGTTATTTCGATGGGCGGAACCTTTATTCGATTGGTAGATCAAAAACATGATGTTCATGTAGCTTATCAAACTTCGGGAAATACTGCTGTTTGGGATGATGATGCACTTCGTTTTATAGAGTTTAATGTTGATTTTACCGAAAAAATGGGAATGGATAGCGCAAAACTCAAAGAAATGTATCAAAATATGCGCTTATTCATTGATCAGAAAAAACCGAATCAGGTAGATACTTCTGAGATTCAAACCATCAAAGGATTGATCCGAAAAGGAGAAGCTATTGCTGCAGCCCGTTATTGCGGTTTGGAGGACGATCACATTCATTTTCAGTCACTTCCTTTTTACGAAAGTGGAAAAACGAAAAAAAATCCGGTTACAGATTTGGACATTGAATTAACAATGAAACTTCTTCAAAAAATACAACCTCATCAGGTTTTCGCAGCCGGAGATTTTGAAGACCCTCACGGAACGCATATTGTTTGTTTTAATATTATTTTAGAAGCTTTAAAACGTTTACGCAAAACTGAAAGCTGGGTGCAAGATTGCTGGTTATGGATGTATCGCGGTGCGTGGCATGAGTTTGAAACCCACGAAATTGAAATGGCAGTTCCCATCAGTCCGCAGGAATTGGAAAGAAAGAAACACGCTATTTTTAAACATCAAAGTCAGAAAGACAGAGCTGTTTTTCCGGGCGATGATGCAAGGGAATTCTGGCAACGTGCCGAAGACCGTAATCGCGAAACTGCGCAAGCTTATGATGATTTGGGACTTTCTGAATATGAGGCGATGGAAGCTTTTGTGAGATGGAAGTTTGAGGACTAATTCTTTACTTGAATTTTCACTAAAACTTATATTAAATTTCCCACAGATTACACAGATTTGCACAGATGATTGCGTATAATTCTTTTTCAATAAGCCTTGTCAAGGTTTAAAACCTTGACAAGGCTTTATAAATAAATTAAATCTTAGTCAACTTAGCATATTTCAAGATCAGATTTTTTTCGCCTTCATGCATGAAAATAACTTTTGCCTTAATATTTTGCGGGTCTGTACCGTCCAAGAAAGTTACCTGTCCGATTCCGAAACGGTCGTGTCTTACACTGTCTCCTACTACGATATCCTGAGAAGAAGCTCCGCTTGGATTAATAATTTTAGCCGTGCTTACAGGTTTCAATTTTCTTGGTTCAGCAATTGGCTTTGAGCCTTCTGCTTTTTCAATACTTTTCTTTTCAACTCTTTTGAAACTTTTCATTTCAGAAGGATGTTCATCGAAAATATTTGATTTTACACCCGTATTATTAATGAAACGTTTTTCGATCGCAGGATTCACAAATTCAATAAACTCTTCATCAATTTCACTTAAAAATCTTGAAGGTTCTGCATCGGTAATTTTACCCCATTGAAAACGGGAAACTGCATATGAGAAAAACACTTGTTTTTCAGCTCTCGTTAAGGCAACGTAAAATAAACGTCTTTCCTCTTCCAAATCTTCTCTGGTTGCAGAACTCATAAAGCTCGGGAAAAGGTTTTCTTCCAAACCAACCAAGTGGACAACCGGAAATTCCAGTCCTTTTGAAAGGTGAATGGTCATTAAAGAAACCATTTCATCCTCATTATCTTTATTTTGTGTATCCGCCGAAAGAGCAATATTTTCAAGGAAATTCGGTAAACTTGGGTCTCCATCTTCCAGCTGCATCTGTTCTTCGATAAAGCCCTGCATGGAGTTCATTAATTCCTGAACGTTTTCTACACGGGAAATTCCTTCCGGAGTCTGATCGTCTTTTAAAAATTTAATCAAACCGCTTCGTTTGGCAACTTCCATTGCAACATTGTAGGCTGTTTCCGTTTTTAACAACACTTGAAATGCCTTGATCATCGACCAAAAATCACTCAATTTTGTTAAGACTCCGTTATTAAAACCTAATTGCGGTGCATAAATCGGAAGATTATCTAAAACATTAGACACCGGAATATTTTGAGAATCTGCAAATACTATCAACTTATTCTGAGTCGTTTCTCCGATTCCTCTTGTCGGATAATTAATGATTCTCATCAACGCTTCCGAGTCATTTTCATTCACCAATAATCGAAGATAACCGATCAAATCTTTAACTTCTTTTCTTTGGTAGAAAGACAATCCTCCATACACTTTGTACGGAATATTTTTACGTCTCAGCGCATCTTCAAAGGCACGTGTTTGAGAGTTTGTTCTGTATAAAATAGCGAAATCACTGTATTTCCTTTGATCTCTATTTCTTAATTCCCAGATATTTCCGGCAACGAAATTGGCTTCATCCGCATCGGAAAGCGAACGGTAGACTTTAATTTTATCTCCCAGTTCATTTTCACTGAAAACGTTTTTCTTAAACTGCTGTAAGTTTTTAGCAATCACAACATTGGCCGCATTTACGATCGTTTGTGTTGAACGGTAATTTTGTTCCAAAGAAACAGTTACTGCGTCCGTATAATCTTTTTTAAAGTTTAAGATATTGTAAATATTAGCGCCACGGAAAGAGTAAATAGACTGAGCGTCATCTCCAACCACACAGATATTTTCAAATTTTGAAGCTAATGCTTTAACAATAAGATACTGAGAATGGTTTGTATCCTGGTACTCATCCACCAAAATATATCTGAATCTGTCTTGATATTTTGCTAAAGCTTCCGGAAAACGAGTTAATAATTCATTGGTTTTCAATAATAAATCATCAAAATCCATTGCTCCATTTTTGAAACATTGTTCAACATATTTCTGATAGATCTGTCCGATGAATTTCATGTTGGCTTTTTCATCAGCTTCGACCAATTCAGGATTGTTGAAATAGGCCTTTACCGTGATCAGGTTATTTTTATAAGTAGAAATTCTTGACTGAACTTTTTTCGGTTTATACAAATCTGCATCTACATTCATGTCTTTGATCACTTTTCGGATAACATTTAAAGCATCCTGCTGATCATAGATCGTAAAATTGGAAGGATAGCCTAAATAATGACCTTCAATTCTCAAAATTCTTGCAAAAACAGAGTGAAAAGTTCCCATCCAAAGGCTTCTTGCATTGCTTTGTCCAACCACTTTTGCAATACGTTCTTTCATTTCTTTTGCCGCCTTATTGGTAAAGGTAAGCGCCAGAATATTGAAAGGGTCTACTCCATTCGTAATCAAATGAGCGATACGCATCGTCAGTACACGCGTTTTTCCGGAACCCGCTCCCGCAAGCACCATCAGAGGTCCTTGTAACGTGGTAACGGCTTCATATTGTGATTCATTGAGTCCTTTCAGATAATCCATACTGCAAAAAAATTTTGGGAACACAAAATTAGTGTATTATATGGAGAATTCAAATTTTGATTTTGTCGCATCATTGAAAATAACAAACTCTTCAGAATGTTTCTGAAGAGTTTGTTCTCTAATCTAGTTGTTTAAAAATTTATATTCTAATTCATTTTTGTTGAAGTTTTTTAGATTGCTCTTTAGATTTATTATACTTATCTACTTCCCCCCAATATACATCGTAAAATTTTGTTCTGCGACGAAGATTTTTTATCCCATCAGCAAAGTATTCTGTTATTTTATTTCTGTCTGGTGAGTGCTCTGTAAGACAATCTTTCTCATCATCATAAACCAATACACAAGAGTAAATACCCTCAAATTTTTCTTCTCCACCAGCATAAATGGTGTACAGCGTATTTTTATTTGGAAACAAACGTCTTTTTTCCCAAACTAAAATGGGATGTTCTTCATTATTAGGACGAATTTCTTTATCCCAAACCCCAAAATTGTCAAACATCATTTGTTGAGTATAACTAGCAAAATATGTATTATTAAACCTAAGCTCATGGAGTGTATCCTTTTTTGCAGCAACCGGAATCTTAATAATATTAAAATCTTTATAACCACGTTTATAGATAATTGGAGTATTTGGGTTAAATGTTCTTTCTGGAGCCCCAACAGGCTTAGTTTTCTTCTGAGCATTACAGAAAAAAAGAAAATTAAACAATAAGATAAGTGAAAATATAATTTTCATTGTTTATGTTTTTTTTAATAAATCGCCAATATTCACGATTCTTATTATTTACTGCTTTATCATTGTAAACTCTCCTCTTGGTAAGGAAAAATCAGGAGGGTTCATGTTTTCAAAATCAGGTAGAACATCTGTTAACTTCACCTGTAAAACTTCTTGTCCGTTTACCATTGTTTTCCTTATGATATAATCTCCTGATCTGTTTGTGTCTACATCTCTTATTTTTAAACGTAATCTTTTCTCGTTGGGATTGCATTGTGGACATTTCCACACTCTGTTGTTATTTTTAATTGGAGCATTTCCAGCTAATGCATGTTTTGCAAATTGGTTATTATACACAACATTAAGATTAGAAAGTGTATTTGCTTTTTCTACTCCATTCACTATATATTGATATTCTCCGATAATTAAATCTTCAAAGTGCAGTCCTTCAGTTTGCTTTATCATCTTTTGCAAAATGATTTTGAATTTTTTATTTCCATTAGTATAAATATATGTTCCTTGAAATGGATCTAAAACATTATTTAAATCTTTTTTATAATAATTATAGTAGGTATTAGTCATTCCAGAATAAGTAGTATCTGTTATATCAACAATAGTTTGTGATTTTACAATACTTGAGATAAATAGAATTAATATTATATGTATATATTTCATTTGATTAAGTTTTTTAATTACAATTAACAGGAGTTACAACTGCGGTATCTGAATTTTCACTGATTGTAAGCTTGCTCCAATTAGTTAAATCACTACTCGCTTTATACAAACCAATATTGGTACCGAAATTAAGTTGTAAAAATACACGTTCATAATTTGGATTGCTTTTTTCTGATTCAGTATCATATTTATCTTTAAATGCTTTATCCATTTTTTCTACAATCTGTTTAGGTTCTAGTCCTATATTTTCAGGATTAGCCCATACGTCTTCTACTTGTTGCCCTATATTTTCAAAGACAATAGCGTAGGTTTGCTTTACCCCATTCTCATCTTCACAAACTAATAAAAAACTTGTATGTCCATTGTTGTATTGATAAGCTTTCATTTCTAAATTATATAATACCATCATGTCACTATAAGAAAACATTGGATATGCTATTTTGGGGTGAGTATGTGCCATTGAATAATAGCTTGTTCCCCATTTAGGTGGTAGAGATAGGGTATCTGAAGGAGGAGCTATTTCTGTCGTAATATTTCCTGCACTATCTTTTCTTAAATATAACCCGGCTTCACCTTTATTACCGCTATTGATATAGCTAAACATACCGTTAGTAATCAGAGGTTTTAAGTTCGCCTTTGAAGGAGTTAATAAATCTTTTAACTTTTCACAAGGAGTAGGTGGATTTTCCACATTCGGTATCGTAGGAATTCCTCCACCGCAAGGGTTCATACCAATATCATCATTCGGGATTTGTGGTCCGGTAAGTACTCCATTGGGTGTACATGGTCCATCGTTACCTCCTATAATAGGATTATCATTATCGCCGTAACCTCCGCCGCCTGATCCACCACCACTGCCATCTCCGCCACCGCCTCCGTTATTACCATCCCCCATTAGAGTCGCAAACAAGAATAGAAACGGTTACTTTTACAGATTTCACTGCCGCGTCACAGTTTTTTTGTCCTTTCTTATGTACGCCTTGACTACAAGTGGTAAATGCTGTAGCTTGCACCCAACTGCAATCTCCATTTTTATTGGCCAATCCTGTATAGCTACCAAGTTCAGTGATAGAAGTTTTATCTTTTGTATCAATATCTTCTCCTTTCAGTAAAGCAATCTTTTCCTGCTTGGTAAGATTGTAAGAAACTAAAAGTGCTCGGTAGGTTCCATCTGTGTATGGACTTAGCACAACATTTTCTAAAGGATCATTATCAGAGCTGTTTTCTCGGATTACCCTAAAAGTATATGTATAATAATCTGCTCCGTTTTCCATGTAGATCACATGATCGGTATCCAATGAAATTCCATTCCCAAATTCTATTGTTTTTCCAAAGATATTAGCTGTTCCTATTTGTTTAAGCATTGTTTCTGTTTTTAGAACTTCAGGGATAAGTTTATCCTTGTGCTTACTTTGGTTAAGAGAGATTGTTTTAGACGTTAATTGAAATGCACTGCTATTGTTATAAGTTTCCTGGTGATCAGGAAGAAGATCGTTTCTACAGGACTGTAGTGTAAAACCGAAGACTGCTAATAAGAGCAGTCCGATGATAAAGCTTTTTTTCATTAATTGTAGTTTTAAAGTTGTAAATATATAAATTTTTGTTTCACCTTATGGAGAACTTTGGCAAATCTAAAATTATATCTCAATCTGCACAACAACTTTTGTTTTAAAATCCAGCACATTTGTTTTAATTTTAAAATCTAAAAAACAGTAAATTAGCCAAAAATTATACCCATATGTCTTTAGGAACTAAACTTCGTGAGCTGAGAAACGAAAAAAAATTATCACAAACACAGATTGCCGTTGAGCTTGATGTCTCTCAAACTGCATACGGGAAATGGGAAAGTGACCAGACGAAACCCGGAATAGATAATCTTTTGAAGATTTCCGAGTTTTATGAATTAGATATCTATGAGCTTTTAAAACCTGACGATGCTTACACACAAATAAATAAGGAAAATTCAGCTAATGAAAATTCTAGTAATAATATGATTCAGAATCAGACTAATAATTATAACGCTTCTGAAAAGCTAATCGAACAATACGAAGCCCGCATCAAAGATCTTCAAGATCAAAACCAAGAACTTCGTGAGCAGGTAAGCTTCTGGAAAAACAAAACGGAAGGACAGTAACATACTTTCTATTTTCCCGAAAGCTTCCTGCACCCTAGCAACAGACTTTCGGGAAGCTCCGAAAACCTCCCGCATCCTAGTAAGAAGTTTTCGGGAAAGAAAAAGATGTACAACTTTGTAACATCTTATCTATACATTCTACTAATTGACAAAACAATTTCTATTTTATGAAAAAACGACTTCTTTCTGTTGCTGCAGTGGCTTTCTTCGGAATGGCTTTGAATGCACAACAAATTAAATTCGAAGAGTATGACCTACCAAACGGGCTTCACGTAATTCTTCATCAGGATAATTCGGCGCCGGTAGTTACAACAGGGGTAATGTACCACGTAGGTGCAAAGGATGAAGTAAAAGGAAGAACGGGTTTTGCTCACTTTTTTGAGCATCTTTTATTTGAAGGAACTCCAAACATCAAAAGAGGTGACTGGTTTAAAATAGTTTCTTCAAACGGAGGACAAAACAACGCCAACACAACCAACGACAGAACATATTACTACGAAACTTTCCCTTCAAACAATGAGCAATTGGGTCTTTGGATGGAGTCTGAAAGATTGCGTCATGCTGTTATTAACCAAGTTGGGGTAGATACTCAGAGAGAGGTTGTAAAAGAAGAAAAAAGATTGAGAATGGATAACCAGCCTTATGGAAATCTATTCACAACAGTACAAAAAAATCTATTCACGAATCACCCATACAACTGGCCAACGATCGGTTCTATGGAAGATTTGAATTCAGCTAAATTAGAAGAGTTCCAAGCATTCTATAAAAAATTCTATGTTCCAAACAACGCTACTTTGGTAGTTGCAGGAGACATTAAGCCTGAGCAAACTAAAAAGTGGATTCAGGAATATTACGGAGCGATTCCTAAAGGAACTGTATATCCAAAAAATTATCCAAAAGACGCTCCTATTACTCAGGAAAAAGAAGTTACGGCTACAGATCCTAATATTCAGCTTCCTGCGTATGTTTTTGCATACAGAACACCTGCTAACAAAGAAAAAGATGCTTATATTTTAGATATGCTTTCTTCTTATTTAAGCAGTGGAAAATCTTCAGTTTTATACAAAAAATTAGTAGATCAGGAGAAAAAAGCACTTCAGGTGCAGGCTTTCAACCAAGGTCTTGAAGATTATGGAATTTTTGCATTTTTCGCGATCCCAATGGGACAAACGACGAAGCAGACATTACAGACAGATATCGATGCTGAGATCAAAAAACTTCAGACAACTTTAATTTCTCAGGAAGATTATCAGAAACTTCAAAATCAATTTGAAAACCAGTTTGTAAATCAGAATTCGAGCATTCAGGGGATTGCTGCTTCATTGGCAACAAACCACGTTTTGATGGGAGATACCAACTTAATCAACAAAGAAATAGACATCTACAGAGGCATCACAAGAGAAGACCTGCAGAATGCCGCTAAAAAGTATCTTAATCCTAACCAAAGAGTAGTTCTTAACTACGTTCCTGAAAAAAAATAATTTTTTACAAATGAAAAAGCAATTAACATATATAGCGGTAGCATTTTTATTCACAGGAATGCTTTCTGCACAAAAAATAGATATTAATGCAATGCCGAAGCCGGGGCCAACTCCTGCGATCAACATTGCTAAGCCAAAAACTTTCCAGTTAAGCAACGGTCTTACGGTAATGGTGGTTGAAAACAACAAGTTACCAAGAGTAAGCGCTAACCTTTCTATGGACAGACCTCCATATTATGAAGGAACTGTTTCCGGGGTAAGTTCAATCATGGCAGAGCAGCTTGAAAACGGAACAACGAATTTAAGCAAAGACGAATTCAACAAGAAAATCGATTTCCTTGGAGCTAGCTTAAACTTCTCTTCAAACGGAGCTTTTGCAAACTCACTTTCAAAATATTTTCCTGAAGTTTTAGGTTTAATGGCTGATGCGATTATCAATCCTAAATTCTCTGCTGAGGAAATTCAAAACTCAAAAGAAAGAACGATCGAAGGATTGAAATCTGATGAGAAAAATGCTTCTTCTATCGCAAACAGAGTTTCAAACGCTTTGATGTATGGAAAAAATACTTCAAGAGGGGAATTTGAAACAGTTGAATCTATCAGCAAAATTCAATTAGCTGACGTACAGAACGTTTACAAAAAATATTATTCTCCAGACAACGCTTATTTAGTTATTGTTGGTGATGTAAAATTTGATCAGGTAAAACCTTTGATCGAAAAAGCATTCAGCAGCTGGAAAAAATCAAATACAACATTTGCAGCTCTAGAACCGGCTTCTAACGTAGCTAAGACAGAAATCAATGTTGTAGATGTTCCTTCTGCTGTACAGTCTGTTGTTTCTGTAAACAACCTGAACACGCTGAAAATGAAAGATGCGAACTACTTCCCTGCTACAATGGCCAACTATATTTTAGGTGGTGGTGGTGAAGCCAGACTTTTCATGAATCTTCGTGAGAAAAACGGATTTACATACGGAGCTTATTCTAGCATGACTGCAAGTAAATTCTCTCCGGACTTTTCTGCTGAAGCAAGTGTAAGAAACGAGGTTACAGACAAAGCAGTTAAGGAATTCATGAATGAACTTAACGCAATTTCTACTGTAAAACCAGAAGAATTGGAAAATGCTAAAGCTAAATTGAAAGGATCTTTCATTATGTCTTTAGAGAAGCCTGAAACGATCGCAAGATTTGCTTTAAACCAAAAAGTTCAGGATCTTCCTTCTGATTTTTATACTAATTATTTAAAATCAATTGATAAAGTAACTGCTGCAGACGTAACAAATGCTGTAAAAGCTACTATTTTACCAAATCAAAGCAGAATTTTCATCGCTGGTAAAGCTTCTGATATTTCTGAAGGATTGGAAAAATTGGGTTACCCAGTAAAATACTTCGATAAAGATGCAAATCCTGTTGCAAAACCGGCTGCTCAGAAAGTTGACGCAAGTGTAACAATTGGATCTATTGCTGATAAATACATCAATGCGATCGGAGGTTTAGCTGCTGTTCAAAAGATCACTTCAATCTCTTCTGATGCTACTACGAAAGTTCAGGGAATGGATATGAGCATGAAAATGATCCAAGGAAAGAACGGAAAAATGGCAATGAACGTTAGCATGATGGGAAATACAGTTCAAAAAATTGTATTTGACGGAAAAGACGGTTACATGGAAGCTCAAGGAAAAAAAGCTCCTCTTAGCGACAAGCAGAAAGCTGATATGTCGAAAGATGTTGAACTTTTCCCGGAACTTGCTTTTGCAAAATCGGCTGAGTACAAACTTGCAGGAATCGAAAAATACAACAACGAAGATTCTTATGTAGTAAAAGGAGCGAAAGAAACGTATTACTACAGCGTAAAAACTGGTTTGAAAACCGGTGAAGTAAAAGCTGGAGAAGGAGGTTCTATCCCGACAAGCTATGCAGATTACAAGGATGTTTCTGGAGTTAAATTACCTTTCACGATCACTCAGAATATGGGCGGAATGGATATTAATTTGACGGTACAGTCTTACCAGATCAATCAGGCAAAAGATTCTGATTTCAAATAAGAACAACCTATTTCATATAAAAAACGGCAACAATTGTTGCCGTTTTTATTTTTATTACCATTTACTTCTATCTTTTTTTTGCCATTCAGTAAAAAAAGATTAAATTTGCCCATTCAAAAAGATATCAAATTCATGGATACTATATTTATTTTATTGATGGTTCTCACTATGATTGCTAGTGTTTTATTAGTAATCGTTGTTATGGCTCAGAACCCAAAAGGTGGAGGTCTTTCAAGTACATTCGGAGGTGCATCTTCTGCACAGTTCGGGGTACAAAGAACCAATGACTTCATGGAAAAAGCAACTTGGAGTTTAGGAGCAATCATTATCGTTCTTATCCTTATCAGCGTTGTAATTACAGGAAAACCAACACAAGCGGCTCCTGCTCAACAGCCAATTAAGAAAGAAGCACCTGCACAATCTGCTCCGGCTTCTAAAACAGCTACTCCGGCTAACACTCCTGCGACACCGGCTAAATAAGCAAATAATATTTTACATATACAAATAACTCTCGGCTTCGAGAGTTATTTTTTTTATTTACTATCATTGATTTTTATCTGTATTGATTCCAATAATCATCCTGATTCGAGATAAATAAACACTCAATAAAAGAATCCAAAGACATCATATGCAGTGCTTCTTTATCTAATGGTTCGAAATCCTTTTTAAAAAATTCAGCGTTTAATTGAATATTTTCCCGATCGAGAACTAAAATATTTTTTGGATTATAAAAAGGATAATTTTTAATATCCGTATTCGCTGTTATCAGCTTTCTTCCCGAAGCCAAAACTTCAAACGTCCTGATCGTTAAACCATATTGAAAAGGTTTATTAATATCAAGTACAGACTTTGATTTCTGGTAATAATCGATGATTTGCTGATGATTGAGTTTTTCGAAACTTAATTTATTATTATCAAACTTCTTTAAATTTTTATCAATCAACTTTTTAATTCTGAAAGCGACCTTTCCCATTGCATAATAATAGAAAAAAGTCTTTAAATTAAGAGCATCCGCCTTAGCTTTTACCTCCTCTCCTACGATATAACGGTCTGTGTGTGCACTTCCGATAAATACAATGTCATATTCAAAAGCCTTGGAGTTTTGATTTAAATTTTTATATTCATCCAAATAAAAAAGCGGTCTGAAATTTAACCCATACTTCACCGAATCATCATATTCAAACGTAATTTTTCTGTCGAAATATTTGAGATTTGAGATAAGGTTTGGATATTCCTTTAATGGATCGAAATTATAATAGATCATTTCCATTTCAGGGTTTAATTCCTTGATTTTTTCAAGAAAAAAAAACGGAATTGCCTCCCCTTTTATTAATAGAAAATAATTGTATTTTTTATTCTTAATCTCATCTAAAATTGCATTGTAATATTTCGTAATCTGAGATTGATACAATCTTTTATTTAAACGGATAATTCCCTTTGAAAAGTTAGAATTGGAAGGTCTTTCATCATAAAAATCAACCTCAGCGCCTAGCTCAGTTAATCTTTTCGCAATAGCTCTTTCATATTTAAAAAAGCTAACCGATAAGAAAAGTATTTTTTTATGTTTTAAACTGATCATTTTAAAAGCCCTTTAACCTTCATTTCCTCCAACGATTCTTTGAACTTTATGTCCTGAATATTCTGTTGTAGTACCCAAGTTGTAAACCTCGACATTCCTTCTTCAAAAGAAATTTTTGGCTGAAAATTTAGCTTTGATTTAATTTTACTGATATCCGCAAAATTATGCCTGATGTCCCCCAAACGAAACTGTCCGGAAACATTAATATCAAAATCTTTATTGTAAAATTTTCGTAAATTTTCGGCAACTGCAGTTACAGCGGTAGAAACTCCTGTTCCAACATTAAAAATTTCACCATTCGCTTCATCATTTTCGATACACTTTATCGTTGCTTCAACCGCATCATCTACATGCACGAAATCTCTTGATTCTTTACCGTCTTCAAAGACATTAATGTCATTTCCATTAAGGATTTGTGATGAAAAGATGGATAAAATTCCGGTATAAGGATTCAATAAAGACTGACCTTCTCCGTACACATTCTGAAATCTTAATGAAACAGGTTCAATCCCAATAGCAGCGCAGGTTGTCATAACCATTTGCTCCTGATTATGTTTAGTAATTCCGTAAATAGACGTTGGATGAATTTTCGATTCTTCATCAGTTGGAAGAGCTTCAAGAACTTGTCCGTCAGAATATTTCACTTCAAAATCACCGCTTTTCATTTCTTCAACTTTTCTTGGCTTTGGATAAACCAATCCCAGCTTAGGATGAAGATATTTTCCTTCGCCATAAATAGCTCTGGAAGATGCAATGATTACTTTCTTAACATGATGGGTTTTATTAACCAAAATATCCAGCATTTTTGCTGTTCCTGATACATTTACTTCAGTATATTTTTCGATCTGATACATTGACTGTCCGGTTCCAGTTTCAGCGGCCAAATGAACAATTACATCCTGACCTTCAATGGCATTTTCCCAATCTTCACGATTTGTAACATCTCCTTTAATAAAGTTGATTTTATTTAAAATACTCCTATACAAAGGCGAGTCTTCCGATGGATTTTCTCCATGAATCTGTGACGAAAGATTATCCAACACCGTTATCTCATGCCCCTTCTTTGTAAGCTCTAATGACAGCTTACTTCCTATAAAACCAGCTCCACCGGTGACGAGTATTTTCATTGTGAATTAGTAAAAACTTTATTTTTTTATATTGTTGTTATAATAAAACTGTCTGCCTAGCAAAAGTAAGTATTTTGCTTTGTAAAAAAACCTGAATAAGATATATTGGATAAATGATATTTTTTTCAGTTTGTACATTTCATGAAGGTTTTTACGGAATCCTTTTCTCATTTCAAAAAGGTTCGCAGATAAACCCGAAACACCAAAAGATCTTTTTCCTTTTCCAACACTGACTAAACTTTGGTTCAAAATATACATTTTGTTCTTCAAAGAAATTTTCAACCAATAATTCACATCTTCTGCATATCTTTGATTATCATCGAAATACCCTGTATTTTCAAGAATTTTCCTTTTAAATAGTACCGTTGACGGTTGCGCTTCGTTTCTTATGAGAAGTTTGTTGAAAGTTATTTCCGCAAGATTATTTTTTATTTGATAAGGGAAAAGAATTTTATTATCATTTCTTTCCGTTGCTAGAAAATCAATATCCGTCGATGTATCTTCAAAATAACTCATCTGAGTTTTTATTTTTTCCGGCAACCATCCATCATCAGAATCTAATAAGGCGATGTAATCTCCTTTTGAAATCTTTAAACCTGTATTTCGAGCTTTTGAAACCCCACCATTGGCCTGACTGATCAATTTGATGTTCATATCAGGATTTTCTCTGATATATTTCTCGACAATAACTTGGCTTTTGTCTGTCGAACCATCATTGATGATGATAATTTCAAACTCTTTTTGAGGAAAAGTCTGTTGTTTTACGGAATCCAAAGCAAAAGATATAGACTCTTCTGCATTATACATCGGGATAATTACAGAAATCATACTACATTTTTTTGATGGTTATTTTTAAAAAATCCATACACTAAGCCCAATATCACGAACGGCATTGACATATTAAAAAAGCTCAGGTCAAACATAGAATTATTGACAATATCATTGTAACCATACTCCATTAAATAAATAATAAAAGGCACAAAAACGCAGATAAACAGTAAAGTTCCTGTCCAATAAATACTATCATAAAAAGATTTCAATTTAAAGGACAAAATAAAAGCTAATATGATGTATGAAATACTTAAAAATAAAGGTTGCTTTGCCCCTTGTATCATAAACGGGTTATGTTTTACTATCAAATCAAAGCTTTCTGCATTATGAAAAAACAAATACAGAATACAGGAAATCATTATAACAAAAACGGATGCAAAACGTAACTTTTCCTTTATTGTAAAATTGTAAAACTTTTTAAAAAGCAATAAAACAATTGGAATAATTACGGAAAGGCGCGTAAGAAATATTAAAGCTGTTAAAACTGAAGCCCATTCAAGTTTCAGCTTTTTTTCTTTTATAAAATTCTGCCATATCAAAAACACAAAACCTGAAACTATTATAAAATTAGAAAACAAATCACTTTTGACATACACTTCCCATAAATAACTTGGAGAAAAAAATAGCAAAATCAATACTGCTAATCTCTGCTTGTAATTATTAAAAATTTTAATAATTAAATATGAAAAAAATAAAAAAATGAATGACTGCAGAAATCCCACGCTCCCAAATATTAAATAAAAAGGCATTCCTAAGATAATCAACATCGGCAAGTTAGAAGACTCCCTTCCCATATGGTCGGGAATATTATAGGGATATTCACCGTTCAGCAATGCTTTTATGCCTATTTCCATTGCAGACCATCGGTCTACATTCAAAGATAAACCATCAACAGTATAATTTAAATAAATACTAAATATAAAAAATGAAATTACTCCTATCCAGAATATGTATTTATAAAATAAATCTTTAAGTTCAATTTTAATATAAAATAAACTTATACCAAGAATAGCAATAATGTAAACAGCCAATAAAGGAAATCCATACTTTTCACCATATTTTAAAACAAAGAGTGAGTTAACAATAATGTAGATAAAAAAAAGACTGTATTTCTTTATATTGTTTAAAGTATAGTTAGAAAATATATCAGATGTTTTCATGGGAAATCAATCAACTTTATTTGTATTTATTAGCTTGCTTCATTATAAGGCAACCTATTAATAATCGATCTTCCCAAAGAAATTTCATCAGCATATTCCAACTCGTCCCCAACTGAAATTCCTCTTGCAATGCTTGAAAAATTCACATCAAAACCTTTGAATTTCTTATAAATATAATAGGCAGTCGTATCTCCTTCCATCGTTGCACTTAAGGCAAAAATAAATTCTTTTACCTGCCCTGCATTAAGTTTCTTTTCAATACTCGGAATATTTAACTGATTTGGTCCCACTCCTTCCATTGGAGATATTTTTCCTCCTAAGATCAAATATTTTCCTGTATATTTTCCTGTATTTTCAATGGCAATAACGTCGCGAACGTCTTCTACGATACAAATAACTTCGTCATTTCGTTTATGATTGCTGCAGATTTCACAAATCTCAAAATCAGAGAAGTTATGACATTCTTTGCAGTATTTTATTTCGTTAACAAGATTAATCAGAGAATTTCCTAAAGTTACCGCTCTGGAATTAGGTTGTTTCAATAAATGTAATGCTAAACGTAAAGCTGTTTTTCTGCCAATCCCCGGTAATCCAGAGATCTCATCCACTGCTTTTGCCAAAACTTTACTAGGGTAATCCATAACTACAAAAATAATACAAAAAGATGATTTTCCGTAGTTTTACGGGGGCTAAATCAAGAGATAATTCCAATAAAAAAATTATCTTTGGAAACTTAATATTAATCTGAAAAAAAAATAAACTAAATGGTACTTAACAACCTAAATTATCCACTGGATTTTAAATTTAAAATCACAACATTAGCCAGCGATTTCAACATTACTGACAAAAACGGAAATGCCGTTGCTTATGTTCGTCAAAAAATGTTTAAATTGAAGGAAGATGTGATCATTTTCAATGACGAAAGCAAATCAAAAGAGCTTTTTAGAATTCAGGCGAATAAATGGATCGATTTTAATTCTTCTTATTCTTTAAATGACTTAATTGATAAGAAAAATTACGGAAGATTGGCCAGAAAAGGAATGCGTTCTATCTGGAAGTCTACTTATAATATTTTAGACTCAAACGATCAACCAAAATTTACTGTGACAGAGGACAATGCATGGACAAAATTCTTCGACGGAATGGTAAGTGAGATCCCAATTATTGGTATGTTTACAGGATATTTTCTTAATCCGGCTTATACTGTAAGAGGAATTGACGGAAAAGAATATTTTAAACTTAAAAAAATGCCTTCATTCTTCGGAAGAAGATTTCAGCTTGACAGAATGATCGATATTGACGACGAAGACGAAAGTTTAGTTGTTCTTTCATTATTAATGATGGTTCTTCTAGAAAGAGGCAGAGGATAAATAATATAAACCACAAACAATGAAATACCTAATTATTTTCTTTTCAGCGTTCTTATTGGTCGCTTGTAAAAAAGACAAAGAAACAGTTTCGAGTTCGCCAGCTAAAGATTCACTGAATATTGTTCAGGATTCTGCAAAAACGACAGCTTCTTCAGGTAAAATTTTAGTTGAAACTATTACTTTTCCTAAAGAAATTAAAGAATGTTCATGTTATTTTGCCAGAAACAAAGCAGATTTTGAAGCGGAAAAATATATTTACGCCGATGACGCAGGAAAAACAGCCTATATGAAACTTGACGGTAAAAGATTAGCAATGAATCTGATCTCCTCAAGCGATATGGAATCTGACGAAGAACTCAGCAAAGAAATTGAAATTGACGATTACAAGATCTCTGTAAAGGGTAAAAAAATAAAAGGGGAAGAAGCTTTGTTATTTCAAGGCACATTAACTATTGAAAAACCAGACGGAACTGTTGAAACAATGACAATTTATGGTGAATGTGGATGCTAAACAAGTTCTAGCTTCTAATAAAAATAATGCTTCCAGATTTACGGAAGCATTTTTTATTTCGTAATTTTGATAAAAATAAAATTTCATGGAATTATCTAATATAGAACCGCAAATAGTGTGGAAAAATTTCGCCAAACTTAATGCTGTTCCAAGACCTTCAAAAAAAGAAGAAAAAGTAATTGCTTTCATTAAAGAATTTGGTGAAAGTCTAGGATTGGAAACTAGAGTTGATGAAGTAGGAAACGTGATCATTAAAAAACCTGCCACTGCAGGAATGGAAAACCGCAAATCTATTGTGCTACAATCGCATTTGGATATGGTTTGTCAGAAAAACAATGATGTTACTTTTGATTTCGAAACTGAAGGAATCAAAATGGAAATCGATGGAGATTGGGTAAAGGCAAAAGGAACAACTTTAGGAGCTGATAACGGTTTAGGAGTTGCTACAATTATGTCGATCTTAGAAAGTTCAAACATTCCGCATCCAGCTTTGGAAGCGCTTTTCACAATTGATGAAGAGACTGGAATGACTGGAGCAATCGGTCTAAAACCAGGACAATTGACAGGTGAAATTTTATTAAATCTTGATACTGAAGAAGACGATGAAATTGACATCGGCTGCGCAGGTGGAATTGATGTTACGATTTCTCAAAACTATCAAACAGAAGCTTCAAACGGACAAATTGTAAGAATTGAAGTTAAAGGTTTACAAGGTGGTCACTCGGGAATGGACATCCATAAAGGTTTCGGAAATGCGAATGTTATTTTAGGAAGATTACTTTATAAAGCTTTAGCAAAAGAAAATATTCAGTTAATTTCTATCGACGGTGGTGGATTACGAAATGCTATTCCGAGAGAAGGTGTAGCTATCGTATCTGTGAGAAATGCTGAAGAATTTATTGAAGAAATTACGAATGGTCTTAAAAAAGAGATTCTAGAAGAATTTGCAACAGTTGAACCTGCTCTTCATATTAATATTGAAAATTCAACAAGTTCTGATAAAGCGATTTCGGAAGAAGATTCAAAGAAGATCATTTTAACTTTGAAAGCTCTTCACAACGGTGTTTACAGAATGAGTCCGGATGTTAAGGATTTGGTGGAATCTTCAAACAATGTGGCAAGAGTTGAATTAAAAGAAGGAGGATTGAAAATTTTAAACCTTTCAAGATCATCAGTTGATTCTTCTAAAGATTCTGTCTCAGAACAATTAAAATCTGTGGCAGAATTAGCAGGAATGAATACTGAATTCAGCGGTTCTTATCCAGGTTGGAAACCTAAACCGGGTTCTGAGATCGTTCAATTAATGGAGAAAATTTACACTGATAAATTTAACGAAAAACCACAAGTTGTAGCTTGTCACGCAGGTTTAGAATGTGGAATTATCGGAGCAAATTATCCAGAAATGGAAATGGTAAGTTTCGGGCCAACTATCAGAGGTGCTCACTCTCCTGACGAAAGAGCAAATATCCCTTCCGCACAGAAGTTTTGGAGTTTCCTAAAAGATATTTTAGCGAATATTCCTCAGAAATAAAATAATACAATTGCTATATTGAATATCCAAAATCGTTTGATTTTGGATATTTTTTATTATAGGATCATATAGATTTTAAATTTGAAGTTTAATATATTTGCATTAATTATTATTTTATCCCAGTTATAAGAAATATTAAAAAAAATACAACTATATGAAATTAAAATTTTTATTTACAGGCTTAATCTGTTGCCAATTCTTTTCCGCTCAATATAATTATCCAGCAACGCCAAAACACCCTGTTGTAGATGATTATTTCGGAACTAAAATTACAGATAATTACCGATGGCTGGAAGATCTTAAAAGTCCGGCTGTACAATCTTGGTTCAAAGCTGAATCTGATTTTAGCAATACTATCATCGACAAAATTCCTCACC